>JBAZSD010000036.1 GCA_041662605.1 Desulfomonilaceae bacterium | reverse complement strand
CTGTCCCGTGATTCTTTCTACTTCCTTTAGCCATTTTTACTGCTCCTTCTGTTTTGATTAATTTAGAGCAGCTCTTGCACCTAAGCCAATGTCCTTTTTTCCTGGACCATTACTGGGGACGATGTTTTTTATTGGAAGGACGCACAGGGCTACGAGGTCGATTTTGTCGCAATGAAACAGGGGAAAATTAAGGATATCCTCCAGGTTTCCTTTGATGTATCAGAGGCAAAAACGAAGCATCGAGAGGTCAGAGCCCTTCTTCGTGCCCTGGTCTTTTTCAATCTGAAGGAAGGGTTGATAGTCACCGAAGACCTGGAGGCGGAAGAAACCATAAATGGCTGCCTGATCCGCTATGTCCCTATCTGGAAGTTTCTGCTGTAGGGTATATTCACAGTGGGAGCGGCCTCCGTGCCGCTCATTATGTCATTTTGCCCCCTGATAGAAATAAATCCAATCCTCATGAGCCCCGTAGGGGCAGGCACAGAACAGCCTACGCCGTCGCCGTGGGAACTAGGGTATTCGCTCGCCAGAAATGACAACACCCCAATCCCAATACACCAGGTTTTACCCGAGGTGATATGGCCAAAGTTTCAGGCGCAACATCTCTTATTTGGGAATAGATACTGCCCAATTTTCGACAACGGTTTGAGGATTAAAGTCCATGGCCTGGGTTTGAGTCCGTTTACATCCCACGCTTTCCTGTCGAACCTGTTTGCGATCAAGCGTTGTTTTAGGCTGAAGTTGCTTTTGCCACCAATTCTCATTTTGACCAGGACGTCTGGAATGTATCGGGCCTTTATCTGGTACTTTAAAAGGTAACGTAACATGAATTCGTAATCCGCAGCGCTTGAAAAATCCAGCCTGTAATAACCGTATTTTGCCAACAGTTCTCGTCTCAAAAAAAAGGTTGGATGCGGCGGCATCCAACCGGAATAAAATCTCTCTTTCCGAAAGCTTTTCGCTTTCCAATATCTTTTTACATTACTCGTATCTGATTGATCTACATATACTAGATCTCCGTAACAGGCTCCAACTTCGGGATCCAGAAATACGTTGAGAACTTTTTCGAGTACCTTGTCGTGAGCGTAATAGTCATCGGCGTTTAGGATTCCAACAAAGTCGCCATCCGCCAACGCCAGGCCTTTATTCATTGCGTCATACTCAGAGTTGTCAGATTCTGAGACAATTATTGAGTCGGGAGAGGAGACTTGTCTGATCAGTTCCAGTGACCCGTCTCTGGAAACGCCGTCAATAATAATATGTTGAGCGCGAACTGTCTGTTGCTGAATGCTTTCGATACAGACCCTTATCGTGTCAAAATTATTGAGGGATGGTGTGACAACACTAATCTTTGGAGTTGAATTCTGCATGTTCAGGTGAATTGAATCCGCCGGGATCCATATCCAGTAGAATCCGTCATTTTACAACGTCCTCTCGTTTCTTCACGGTGAATCCTGACTCAATCCTGCCCGCCACCCTTAGCCTAAGATTCGGATTAAGAGTCACCGTGGATGGAAGCATGGGCGAGTCCCAACATTGCCCTTCAGGATCCAACGCCCTATAAACAACCAGGCCCGAAAGCGTGCTTTTCGGAACCATTTGACAAGTTTTGATATCGTGAAATCCACTAACCGAAATTCCAAATACCTTTTTATGAACAGAGGGGTTCTTTTTTTCCGTGTTTCTTGTCGCTGCATGTATAGAGTCAGGAGTTTCAGCTTTGTCGGATATTTGCGGTTCAGATTGACCCTGCCCATTAGCGACGGAATCGTCAGCTCTGGCGTATACCGCATCAATTGAGGGCCTGACAAAGAAGTATGTTGAAATTAATAAAAAAGCGACGACGACCAGGATAAAGGCACGCCGAATCAACAGGCGATGAAGATATGAAAGCAAAACCACAGCGGAGCCTATAAAGAGCGACCAGAAAAGCCCCTGAGCAAAGCGCGGGTCAGGCGCTGTAAAAAACCAGAACACAATACCAAGCGTAGCAGGGATCAGCAAAACCAATTCAAAAAGGCTCGGCAAAGGCTTGTTATGGGACCGGGCATAAATAAAGATGGCGAAAAAGACAGCCATTGCCACGATTGCGGATATTGTCGGGTACATGACATCTTCAACCTTGGGAATCATACGATCAAACCATGGTCCAAACCAGCGCCAATTGCCAAGGACCTCTCTATAATCCACACCGGGCGCTCTACCCCAACTGTATATCCAGTTTGCCTCATTCTTTGCGACTTCTACTGGCACAGCCCAATCCACAGGCATGGCCCCTATAGTTGATGGGTACACAGGGTATCCGGATAAAATGTAACCTCTCGCCATCCAAACAATGACTATAGCGCTACAAATAAAAGAAAGCCGTACGATTTTATTCAACAGCGAGGATCTGGAAGGCGAAAACAGTAACAGGCAGATAAAACAAATAGTTGCAATTACCAACGAAGAAACAAGATTGTTGAGTTTGATCGTTATAGCCGCGATTGCGATAATGATCAGGACCATCGCTGGGCCATCACGCCATCTTCCCGTGTTGACGTCATGAACCACCTGGACAAGCATCATGAAAATATAGAGTTGGATAAGCGCTGACGCTAAATCCGGTGTTGGCGAATCCAGTCCTACGTTAGATCTGATGGCTAAGTGGGCCAGAACTGGAAGAACAAGTAAATATGGCAAATAGACCAGGGGATCTAACTTCCTGAAGTCTATCGATCGCCATGAAACAGCAAACAATTGCCAGACCACTTGCGAAAAGATCAGCAAAAAAAGAAAACTGTTAGCTATGCTCCTACTGTAGGGGAAATACGGAAAGAAATTTAAGGATGCGGCGTAAGTGAAAAAAGACTGGTTAAAAGCCAATCTACCGTGAAGATTACCGAGGCCGGGGATGATCGGATACGAATTAATCCATCGGATGGTATTGAAGTGATATAGCCCCGAGTCGTAGTTCATGGGAGGTAGCATCGAGCGAGAAGCGACCCATGACGCAAAAAATAGAATTGTCAATGTGTATAACAATGTATTGAAGCTAAACGTAGTTTTTCGATCTTGAACCGCCGTCAGGAGAACAGGAAGAGATGAGACTAAACCTAACCCGTAAACGAGTGCGCTGACCTTCCAATCGATAGGAACAAGGAGATGAATTGCCTGCAAGACAACCATGACGAGGACAAAGCCAAGCCACGTGATCGTGAAAACTGATTTAATTGCACGCTCATTTAGGTTTAGTGTGGCTAGTCCAAGACGCCCCCAACCATAGAAAGCTGCGAAGATCCCCGCATACAAAAACAAAATGGATGCCAGATCAACGATATGTCTCTTTAATAAAAACATGGAATTAGAAGAAGATGAACATCAGTGGTGAACATTATACTTTAAAATACAGCACAGGGCCCTTACCCCGTCTTTCCAGCCTATCTTTTTACCTTCCGTGTAGGTCCGCCCCGAATATGAAATGCCCACTTCGTAAATCGGGCATCCAATCCGGGCGATTTTGGCTGTCACCTCAGGCTCAAAACCGAAACGATCCTCCTGAATATTGATTTGTTCTATCACTTCTCGTCGGAATACTTTGTAGCATGTCTCCATGTCCGTCAAATTGAGATTCGTGAACATGTTGGAAATCAGAGTTAGAAACCGGTTCCCTACATCGTGCCAAAAGTACAGAACCCTGTGGGCGTCTCCGCCCATAAACCGTGACCCATACACTACATCCGCCTTGCCTTCCAAGATAGGTTTCACAAGTTTGGGATAATCTTGAGGATCGTATTCCAGGTCGGCGTCCTGGATGATTACTATGTCGCCTGAAACTTCAGCTAACCCTGATCTCAATGCGGTGCCTTTGCCAAGGTTCTTGTCATGAAAAATTGTCCTATCGACAAGTGGAGCCAAAGGTTCTTTCAATAGATTTCTTGTTCCATCCGTTGAAAAATCATCCACTACGATAATTTCTTTAGTTTCTAAGGGGGATTCACGAACTCTGAGTAGTATTTTGGAGATCGTCTGGAACTCGTTGAAGCATGGGATAACAATTGAATATTTCATTTGAAGTTAGAAAATCGAAAACGGTCTTTTCAATCTAGACATTTCATTTATTTGCAATTCCTAATGAATTCTGCAAGATACTGTCCCACAATCCGATGACCTTTTGTTGAATAATGACAAGCGTCGACGTACAATTCTTTGATGTCTGATCTATTTTGAAACAGCTCTTCAACAAATACCGTGCACTCTTTGGGGAGACGCTCTGAAACTAATTTCAGCTCATTTTTGTCGGGTTCGGCTAACTTTCCATGGCCAACTGACTGGCATGGAGACCAAAAGAAATAAACAGGCACGCCGCTGTCCTGACAAATTGCTTGAACTCTTTCAAGGGCAGATATGTTTATGTCAAGAGCACGATCGGCATTGAAAGCTGCGGTCGATTTCCAACGGCTCGCTAACATCCCAAAACAAGCCCAAACAGCGTGTCTAAAGCATTCCTCTAGCGCATATCCACTTGAGTTGGACCAAAACGGAACGATGTAGAAATTGGCAAAGTCACGATACAGATCACCCCACGGCAAATAAACTATTACTAAATCTGCATCAAAAAGCCCTTTACTCTCGACATATCGCAAAACATTTTGGGGACCATAGGCATTTACACCGGCGTTAAGAATTTCCCAATTTTCGTTGTCCCGCTGCAGGTTCACTTGAGCGACAGAACAAAAGATGTCCTCTTGGTCGATATAACTGCCACCGTAGGGTACTGAGTCTCCTAACACCAATACCCGAAAAGTTCCCTCAATTTTGCTGCGGGGTATTTCAGTACTTCTCATCCCCAAACTATTTATGAAAACCCGGGAGCCTCCAATTCGGCCAACATCTTGATTTGATTTTATGCAATATCCGATTTGCGGATCGAAAACATAGAGGGGTGGGGTACCATATCCCTTGTTTCTTAAAAAAATCTCAATCGAAACCGTCAAAATTATGATTGAAATCATAATAATTATGGAGAAGTATATATAGCGTCCCAACTTTTTGCCTTCAGTTATCGTTTGCGCTTATGCAAAGCGAGCCGATCCGCATAGAAGAGTTCTTCCTACCATGAGCATGGATGGTTTGTCTCTGAACACTCTCAACACAGTCACTCAGAGTGCCAACGTTATTCAGGACTGCCGTTATGACGCTTATTTTTTTATTTAAAGACATCATTCGAATCCCGTCTTTTCAATCTAGGGTCCTTGCTTTCTAATTGGTTTTTCCCTGCGCACGAAGATATAATCGCCAAGCAAAAGGCCCAGCGACAGTCTTAGAATGCTTTTGATTCGTGCGAGAGTTGAATAAATTGGGTTGTCATTCAACTCCCTGATACCTTGTTTCAAACCTTGATTTGTGTGATTGGCAAGGCCTGATTCTGCTTCGATCAAGGATTTGATATATGGCCTAAAGAGGGTATTCCGTAGCAAAGACGAGCTTTTTGCGTGATACAAAGATAATCCGGTAGTATAAAGATTTGGGATAACTTCCTTGGTTCTGTGAAAATGGAAAAATACCAAGGGTTGATCGTCCACTAAAACCTTTTCAAAAGCGGGTGAAAGTCTGTAGTTATCGACATTCCAAGGCGCCAAGTTTGCGCCCTTGTGCTCAATTACCTTTACGCCCTTAAACCTGGTCGGCCAATCATCCAGGTACTTCTGATCGGCATAGCGACCGTCTTCTGTTCGGTCGTAACACCATTCAATACAGCGATCTCTCCACCAGTTCAAGCAGTTAATACCGTTGTCATCTCTGCGAAATGTCAGCCAGCCAACATTATATATTCCGTGTAGTTCGAGACGCTTCAGCTTTGGTGGAAATCGATGGCCGATTATACCTACCGAGGCATTATCCATTTCTTGGAAAACAGACTCAGGACTCTGAAAAAAGAACAGGTCAGCATCCAGGTAAGTAATGAGATCTACCTCGGGCCAGTTGTTCAGAATAAATAAGGGTAGGGATGGAGTGCAGGTGAAATAGTACTCAATTCTGGATCGATTAGTTTTGGCAATCTTCAATGCCTCGTCGTTTCTCTCAAAGACTTCAAGAGAGATCGGATTGATCCCTGGCAGTTCGAGATTCCGTAAAATCCTGTAAGCTTCGTCGTCCATGCACAGCACCCAGAGTTTAAACTCAGGGCAGTGGTTCCGAAGTGATCGGTAAAGAGTCAGACCACGGGTCAGATAGTGTTGATCGAAATATGTACAAAAGTAATACATTAGGGGAGGCCCACATGTTGCTTACATTTAACAATTGTAGAACAGACATGCCTAACTTGTTCGTCGGTTAGTTGTGGATACATCGGCACGCTTAATATTTCCCTGGCCGCTTGTTCGGTATGCGGTAATCTCACAACATTGGGCAAACGTCCCAAATAAGCTGGCTGTAGATGAACCGGCACAGGGTAGTGGATTAAAGTATTGATGCTTTCCTGCTTCAAGTACTTAGCAAGTGAGTTTCTTCTTGAGGATCGAACCACATATTGATGGTAAACGTGTCTTGCGCCAGTTCTAGCAACAGGTAAAGAAAGACCAGAATTGACCAACCAAGTGTCATATAACTTTGCTATCTCACAACGCCTGATCGTTTCGGATTCGAGATACCTTAACTTGACTCGCAGAAGAGCAGCCTGAAGTTCATCCAGCCTTGAATTTCCACCTGGGATATCGCTTATGTAGCGTTGGCGCCAGCCATACTGACCTAACAGTCGGACTTGCTCGGCCAGGCGATCGTCGTTGGTGACCACCATGCCGCCGTCGCCGAGTGCGCCTAGATTTTTTGTGGGGTAGAAACTGAACGCGGCAATATCCCCCCAAGATCCGGTCATCCTGCCATTGAATGTCGCCCCGTGTGACTGGGCGCAGTCTTCTATGATCCTTAGCCCATGATGACGAGACAGTTCAAGAATTGCGGGCATGTCTGCCGGGTTACCGTACAAATGGACGGGGATAACAGCCTTTGGAGTCCCCGCTGGCGGCTGGTTCAAGGCCTCTTCCAGGCTACTAGGATCTATGGTGAACGTCTTGGGATCAATGTCGACCAACACAGGTATTGCCCCAACCAACTCAATCGCCGCTACAGTGGCCACAGCCGTGTGGGAGACAGTGAAGACCAAATCTCCAGGCCCAATGTCACAGGCTCTTAATGCCAGTTCCAGCGCGTCGGTGCCGTTGCCGACCCCTGTGGCATGGTTCACACCCAAATAGGCTGCAAACTCCCGCTCGAAGGCTGATACCTCTTGACCTAGAATGTACCAGCCGCTTTGGAGTACCCTCTTAATTGCTTCGTCAATTTCGGACTTGTAGGCCAGATATCCAGCCTTGGGGTTACACTGAGGCACAATCAAGGGCCGACCAAGGTGGCTCACAGATAATACTCCAAATTACGTCGGTAATATTCCAGTGTTCTGGCAAGCCCGTCCTTCAGGTTTACTTTGGGTTCCCAACCTAACTCTGAGCGAATTTTTCGGTCATCAGCGTAGTAATCACCGATGTCGATCCTCTTTCGATCGTCAGGAAAAGTCTTGATCTCAAATTTTCCGCCGCCATTACTGCCGACCAACAGTTCTGCCAAGCCTTTCAGAGAAATTACCTCACAGGCGCCAACGTTAAAGACCTGGCCATTTGCGTCCTCACGAGAGGCCGCCATCAAAAACGCCTCGACTGCGTCGTCCACATACGTGAAATCCCTCAACTGCTCCCCACCCCAAACTTCAAAAGCCTTGCCCTCTACTAATAGCCGGATCCAGATACCCAGAAAGGTCTGGCGCGCGTCTTTCACCCGCATTCGGGGACCATAGGTGTTAGTTAAGCGAAGAGCGCAAGCTCGAATGCCGTATACATTATTATAAAGGATGTGGTACCATTCTCCCGCCATTTTGTTGATTCCATTTACGTCGGCCGGGCGCAGTAGGTGTTTCTCGTCTACGGGCAGATAATCCGGTTTCCCATAGATCTGGCGGGTGCTCGCAAATACCACTTTAATGTCCGGATTGTAATGTCGACAAGCTTCCAGAATAGAGAGCTGGGCCCTACAATTGATCTCCAGGTCTGTCTCCGGATCCTGCATAGAATCCATGTGACTAGTTTGCCCTGCAAGGTTGAAAAGGTAATGCTGCCCCTGAACCAGGTAGCGCATACTGTGAGCATCACGCACATCGGAAATATTAATCTTGACCTGTTCAGCTATCTCTGAAACGTTGTATAGACCGCCGCCATACTCTGGTATTAGACTGTCTACCAGAGTGACGTGTGCGCCTATCTCTAATAGACGGCGAGCCAGATTAGAACCCACAAAACCTAGCCCTCCAGTTACCAGAATCTTTTTTCCATTAAAAACAGATAAACAACTTCTCATGGCGCCTACAAATGAAACAAATATTACTTGGTTATTAACTCTGTTTGGAATCAGTGATTGGTAGCCCTAAATGATCAGTTCTGGAGGCCACGGAGGCGTAGATCTAAATTCTGAACGCTATTACAGAATTTTTCTTGAAAAGAGTAGTATGTGTTTGCAATTCTGGGTGATTGCAGCGAAGTCTCCGAGCGTTGTAACAACCTAGATTCCACGAACCGATTAACTCGATTGAATATTCTTCTGCCTAGCAATAGCGTGTTCACTGCGTGACCCAAGCATTTCTTTTTCTCGAGAAGATAGAGCGTGTTTATCTTTTTATACATGGCAAAAACTTCTTCATTGGTCATCTTTGAGAGATTGACCACCATATTCCAGTGCCCGTCACCAGAAAAATATCTTTCGTAGAAATCGTGGTTATTCTTCACGAGGCCATTCTTGAGAATGTATTCGTACAAGGGTGATCCGGGGAACGGTGTTGTTATCGTGAATGCATACTGTATGTTGGGATTGTCACGAATCGATTCAATCATTAGCTTGATCGACGCCTCGACATCTTCAACGGTTTCGGTAAATTGTCCTACCATGATGGAAACTGTGGGCAAGATTCCAACTCTTTTCAGTCGACCGAGATTATGCAATATTTCGGTCGATGTGCAGTTCTTACCGATTAGCTTCAGGATTCGATCTGATCCAGACTCTATCCCGAGGCCCATGATACGGCAACCAGTCTCTCTCATTGCCTCTAGCAGATTATCATCGAGTCGATTGAGGATATCGAATCTTGTTGAGACCGAATAGTCGACTGATTTTCCAAGTTGGCGAAGCCCGTTGACAAGTTGCAATGCACGCGAGGGAGTAGCCAGAACCAGATCGTCTGAAAAATAGAGCATATTTGCATTGAAGCGTTCAAGCCCCAATTGGGCTTCATCCAACATTTGGGGAATTGGTCTGTATCGCGGTACGCTGTGATGATAGCAGAAGTTACATCTGTAAGGACATCCTCTCCCACCATGCACGTTTATTACGCGATCCTGATGGCGCCAGTGAGGTTGTGGATAATTCAAGCTATACCATTTGCCCACTCTCAGCCATTCATTGACAGGAAATAGCTCATAAGGCACTGGCGGCAATTGTGCCAGATCTTGAATATACGGCCCAGGTCCATTAGACACAATCTCTTTGCCGTTTCGAATCACGAGTCCTGGTAAGTCTGAAGAATCGTTCCCCTCCCTGAGGGAACGAACTAGATCGGACAAAATGATCTCTCCCTCCCCAATAACCCCAAAATCTGCGCCAGATATTTCGACCGCAAATTCCGGGATAGGGCTCACCATCTGGCCACCAATTACTGTAGGAAAGCGCCGGCCTGCTTTATCAAGCAAGTCAATTAGATGGGCAACCTCACGCAACTCAGGATAAAGACTACCAAAACCGACTAGCAAAGGATCCATTTCCATAATCTGTCTTATCAAATCAGCATTGTCGTTTCTTTTGAAGACGATTCGGACATCTTCTCCCTGTTGGAGCAAATATCCTGCGAGGTACGCGTAAGAAAGCGGAAAAGTATAGGCGATAGGCCGAGAAACCAGTACAATAGGGCCTTTTTTATTGTTACCCCACCCGTGGGAATTCATGAGTGATTCCTTCCAAGAATTTTTGCGCTCAGTTTTTATTCTACTGGACCTGGGAGATTGCAGAAAAGGCTGGCAAGATTTTTATTGTGGGATCAACTTTCTTAGCAATTTTTTAACCGGTTCAGGAAGCAGTCTCTTTGCAAGGGTCCTAAAATTTCTATTATTACGATATATTTGTTTGAGTGGGAACTCACTCATTTGCTTTGAAATATCATCCGGTCCGAATTGAGCGTCATAGGCTAATGCGATGTCCAGTCCATAACCCCACTGTTTTTCAATCATAGCAAAGACCCACAGCAGCGTATAGTCTCGTGACTGAGCGTCTCGCTCCTGAATCGATGCAAGTGTTCTCAAATAACTCGCTTCGCACCACCCGGGGCTTGCCTGAACTGAGGAATAAACCAGCGTATCTGTAAATTTGGGATGACGCTTGACAACGGCTTGAAACGTAGTTCGTTTCAGCCGTACAGTGCCCTTCACATCCAATTTTGAAAGCCAAAAACCCTGCCCTAGCAACGCACGGTGGGCATCTATAAAAAGATCTTCTCCTTGATAAGCGTCGATAAGACCCGGCTCAATATCAATCGCTAGAACTCGATTTCGGAGATTATCATCAAGGCTCTGGAAGAGCCGTAAATCAGTACCTTGAGAGTCAGTCTTGAACCAGTCGACTCCTTTCAAACCCAGTCGATCGATCGCCGCATTAAGCGATGAAGCATTTACAGAAACCTCTTTCTGTACAGCAAATAGGTCACTGAACAGATAATTCGCCAACGATTCGTTATCCGGTGGGAGAGTACTAGAACAGTGCGGAGACTGGGTGAGGTAAAATTTGGTTTCGGTTTGTTCGGGATTGCTCGTAACAGCTTCATTAAGTATAATTGTGCGTGCGAACTTCCCACCGGGAATATCCCGCATCTCACGAAGGTCCGGATCAAAACCGATGTAAAGAGATTGACTAGCGATTGCTTCCCATAATTCCGGTGGCTGACCGGATGCGCCGATATCTATTAACACTGGTTCAATGCTAAATGTCTTTAGAACGTTATTTAATTCTCGTTTCATGTCCTCTTTCTGGGGTCACTGCAAAGAGAAACCCTCGATATAAATTCTGTTCGGGCGCTTGTTTAATATAAGGCCTGTGTCCCCCTATGAACTCACGTATCAGTGTTAGATTTCCACGTTCCGCCGTTCGTAGCAATTCATTTCGATTCAGACACCAGGCAAGATATTCCGTATTGTAGCCGTACCGATACGGGCGTTGAACAAACACGAAGGACGAGCTTTGCATTACTATTGGTAGGTTGGCTATGTATAGATAACCCGATGTGGCCTGAGCCAATTTAAGCAATAGAGAACTCCAGTCCTCTGTGTAATGCATCGACGTGCTCGCCACAACAAAATCATACGTGTTTCCCAAACAGCTCTCGTCTTCGTAGAAATGCTGTTTCGGAAACAGTTGAGTCCCGTGCCGGCACAAGATCGGCACATCCTTACAGTGGTAATCTATCTCCACCTCCGGCAATAGTGTCCGCGCCAGTAAATAGTAATGACCTATACCGCCGCCCCAATCCAAAACAGAGATTCGTTCTTTCATGCGGCTCGCCAGTGTCAGGGTGTAGGCAAACGACATCATGATGTTATGGCTGATAATGTCTTGATCAGAGTCCAGATTCGATTCGTGGGTCAATCCTAGTGGCCCAGCGCCATTTATCATAGCGACAAATTGAGGCCATTTTTGCTGGTAGGCCTCCAGAACATCCTGTACGTTCCATCCCTTTATTTCAGGATGCGATCTGGCATAATCCCAACCTTCCGGGATGTATTCCCATTCTGCCCTGCTCGACAGTTCCGACTGCAAACGCCGGGCGAGGTCGATCAAAAAAGGTGGCGCAAATAGCTTAATCTTTTCTTTGAGATTCACGTATGTTGTCTTGTATCTTTATCTTAACGAGATGAATCGCACTACTTCCGCAGCCATGCGCCGAGAAAAACGGTAAATAGCCGTCGGAATGTCTGGTCTTCCGCCGTAAGCCTTTTGATGTAATAGAGCGCACTCCGAATTTTCCGCTGGAGTTGGCCATTGAGACGGAATTGGTGGGCAAGCCCTGAGTGGAGGGGCAGCCAATATCCCAGGATCCAGAGCGTTTGTTCCACGAGAGTCCCAGCCAATATGCTGAACCATACTCCATGGAGGACGTAGGCACAGTCCGTTGTTTAAGATGTGCCAATAAAGGAGACGCACTGCCCAGATGTTGCGCCGCACCTCAATATTAGCCATATCGACAAGATCGGCGCCATATCTATAGATGTCGATACCATTGCGTTCGCACCTCTTCATGAGTGATTTCGCGTCGGTGGCCATGCCTTGCCATGCCCTTGTCCATGTCCCCCATACCCAGCATTCTGCTCGACCGTCGAAATAGGGCTGGTCTTTGATATCACTCGGCGTGATGATGGGGTGCGTCCAACCGGTTACACTCATCACCCGATCATCATCCCTATAGCGCTTTAATGCCTCACAAAGATAGGTATAGGTTCCAGGCACGCACACAAGGTCATCTTCGTAAACAAGCGCCGCATTATGTTTGTTTAGGACTTCCGTTACGCCGGTTAGGATCGACCGACCAAGCCCTAAGTTGGTTTCCCGTTCACACAGCTTCAGTTTACACCAGTCAATCGAGCGCAAGATTCGCCGTACTTCAGCAGCCGCAGGAGCGTCTCGTGGTGTACGAGGGCCATCACTGAAAGCATAAATCAATGGAACGTTATTTTGCCTCAAGCAGTCTATTGTTCTTAGTAAGTGATCGGGCCTAGCATAGGCGAACAGAATTACAGGAATAGTAGATTTCATAGTTGTGGGTGGGCCGTTAATTTTGACCAAACAAAGGTTGAATTCAGCCAGGTAACGCATTTGGAAAGCGCTTTAGAAAAGCAAGCGCTCTTTTGATTTTACGGTGTAAGGGATATAGCCGTAGGTGAAGCGCAATCCATAAAAACATGACCCTAAGCAGGTGCTTAAAAGTCCGTGCCGGTACCAACTCTTTTGGTGTCAATAGCCACGTAGCATCCAACAAGATAAACTTTTTTTCAGAGCCCCCTACGAGAGCGAGATTCTCGTCGCCCTCAGGTCCATCGTAAGTGTCACCGCGTCTCTTCGGAACGTGTCCATAGTCATGATTCTGGTGGATTATGGTTACCGCTTCAGTCGCATCAACTAACGGTAGTCCCAATGCTCTGGCACGGTAAATGAGCCAGTTGTCCCACCCGGGACGTCCAACTGCAAAATCGGGTAATTCACCAATACTACCCTTTGGAAACACAAAATAGTCGCTCCCGGAAGCTGGGTGCAAGACTCCGCGTGACTTGCACTCGCTCGCTAATCCATTAGCGCAGTCGACGGATTCAAAATCAATCTCTGTCTTTACATCCAAATCCCAGCGTTGCCCAACCATCAGGAACCGTTTGAATGGAATTCGTTCAATTGCTGTCAGCAAGTCTGAGAAGAGAATAATGTCGGCGTTAACGTAACAGATTAGTCGATGTTGAGCCACATCTTGTACTTGCTTAAACGCTGAACTCAATAAAGGCGTACCATACACGGTGCAAGCGACATCAGCAATGTGTTGCACCCCAAACCCTTTTGAAACTGTGGCTACTCCGTCATCCCGACCACAAAGAATTACCTCGCATTTCGGCCTAAGTTGCAGCCAACTTTGGATAGCGTTCCTCTGAATGATCGATGTATGACCTTCAAATGGTTTAGGAATTGTGAAAATAGTCAGCATGTTATGGGTGTTAGCTTCTTAGGCTAATTTTATTGCCGGCGAATAATACAGGTCGTTCAATGACCTGATAAAGCTTTTGTCCAGAAAGCGATTAAATACCTGGCTTCCAGCATCGTTGTTCACCAAATCACGGTCCAGCCTTAATTCTGTTCCGCATGTATTGATGAAGGCCAGAAACCATATGGCGAGCAAGATGGTAGAAACGTTTTGGAATGGTCGGCCTACCGCCGTAGATAGTTTTCCATAGCTTATTGCACTCCAGGTTCTCGAACGGTTCAGGCCAGCTTTCAGGGAGTGGTGGGCAAATTTCTAGCAGTGGACTGGCCCAAACCCCTGCATCCGTTGCGTTTGTGGCGTGATCGCCCCAACCAACATGCTCAACCATACTCCACGGCGGACGTAGACATACTCCACGGTTCAGAACGTGCCAGTATAAAAACCTGACTGCCCAGATGTTCTGTCGCAACTCTGCCTCGGCCATACTTACAAGGTCAGCCCCATACTTATAGATGTCTATTCCCTCAGCCTTACATCTTTTCATTAGGGTCTTTGCGTCCGTTTCCATCCCTTGCCAGGCTCTGGCCCAGGTACCCCACACCCAGCATTCGGCACGACCGTCGAAATACGGCTGATCTCTAACGTCAATTGGGGTAACAGAAGGATGTGTCCAACCTGTCACGCTCATGACCCGTTCATCATCTCTGTAAGCTTTCAAGGCTGAACAAAGATAGTCGTAGGTCCCTGGCACGCATACCAGATCATCTTCGAATACTATCGCTGCGTTGTGTTTACTCAATACCTCGGTCACACCGGTGAGGATCGAGCGCCCTAATCCAAAGTTGGTGTTCCGCTCGAAGAGCCTGACTTCACACCAGTCAATGGCTTTGAGAGTTTTTCGAACTTCGTTGACCTTGGCGGCGTTTTGTTCGCCTTTTGGACCGTCGCTAAACGCATATATCAGAGGAACTTGGTTTGCCTGCAGGCAATCTAGAGTTTGACTCAGGTGGTCAGGCCGGGAATAAGCGAAAAGCACTACAGGTATCTTGTGGTCCTGTTTCATTTCCTACGACGAAGTTTAGGGGGAATGTTCGACATCACTATTCTTTACAGAGCCGTCTTGTCGAAAGACCGTGCATTCAAAATAACCTTTCCACATGAGAGCATTGTTGAAGATTTCCTGATTCTTGAAAAAGACGTCCTGGAGTGGGTGGTGTCTTTTTGAGAATACAGACTCCTGCCAATAACCATTCCTAACTCCTTGAATCAGCCTTTGGTCATACTCAAAAAACACTAGACGATTTCCAATTACCACGGTAAACCACTTGTGCATCCCCTCTGCCCAACAAAACAAAGCATCCGTCATCAGGGAAGGAGTTTCAATATATCCCCGACGACCGACTCTTACCAATTCGGCGCAAGCTCGAATAGGATCATAGACGTGCTCTAGGACGTGAGAACAGTATACGAAATCGTAGGATTTATCTTCAAACGGCAGGTGATTGATATCAGCTATTTCAAATGGTTTTCCATGGGTTATTAGTTCAGAAGTTCGATGATTTGTGGGTTGTGTATGAAGATCCACTAGCATAGTTGCATAAGGAAATGGATCACCTCCACTACCGACATCTAAAACCTCTTCTCCTGGTTTAATGTCGAAATTATAAAGCTTGGATTGATACGAAAAGCGGTTTTCCATACCATCCAATGCTGGACGACGACTTAAACCTATTACCTCAATCCCGGTTTTTCGCAGAATTTTCAGGATAATATTCTTCAAGTTTTTAATTTGTTTGCTTATTTATCAATTCGGTCTCTGAGATCCCCAACTCAAGAAGAAGTTTGTAATTGATACCTTTAATGTTTTTCAGTGTTTCTCCTATGAGACGTCTTTCAGAGTCAGGATCAATAACACATCTTTCTCTAAACTGGATGTCGTGGATATCTTTCTGCTCGACTATCGCTTGGTAAAATTTTTCTGATTCTTTGAATGGCTTTCTAAGATTACGAAGATCTTCCCTATAATGAAATGAAGATCCTATCACTTTAGAAAATTTATTTAATAAACGAGTAATTATGTTCCTCGATTGAGCGTCAAAATTAACAGCGTCTTCAATATTGATAGTTTTAAAGGTATACTGATGCGCAAGCCAACGGAATGCCCCCACAACTACTTCAGACGAAACTCCTTTTTCAATTGCGACGTCAATAATGCGAACGTACTCGTCTTCAGTCTCAACAATAAAATTAATCGTTGATGGATAAAGCAATATATCTTTTTGGTACAGGACCACGGGGATCCCAAATAGAGCAAGCTCTTTACCAGCGCTTGACCAAGCGTTCAGAACGACATCAGATTGTAACCCAACATCATATAGTGAGATATTGTCGGCGGGCCAGTTTATGCGCACGTTGTCGGGTAAGTTGTTTAGCGCATCTCTTAATTGAATTGCATGAGCAGAAGTCCGTGAATCACGGCGATTAGGAAACTCGCGAGGATGTATTCTAATTATAAGAAAAAGGTCTGGACGAAGTTTTACAGTCTGAATCAAAAACCGTATCCACTCTATCTGCGTCTGAAAAAGGAGCTTAACAGTGGGTATTACACCAATCATCTGATTTGCGACAATTTCGTCATAACTACTCAATGTTGCCAGAAGGATTTTCTTGTCTCCGTCAATGTTATATATGCTCCTGATATCTGGTGTATTTTTTGACTTTGGCGCGGAATAAACGAAGACTTCCTTTGCTGCTACAAGCGCATCAACGTGTTTTATCGCATCTAGAATACTTACTTCATCACAACTTTGTTCTGACAAACCTCTTTCAAACTCATAAATCAGAGATCTAAGGGCCTGCCAATCGTCCTTTCGATAAACATATAGGCTTTGTAAAAATTTGCCCATATTCCCGCCCGCGTGTAACCCGTAGACTGGTATCCCGTTATTTTCGGCAAGGTTCATCAAGGCAAAATTAGTGGATATATTGGTATTATACATTACGATTCTATCTGGTTTATGCGTTTGTATAAATTTGTTTGCAGCCAGCAGGGTTGTCGCGACGCCGCGTAATTTCACAATGTAGTCTGATTCAGAATCCTGGTCGATTTGCCCTAAATCATTTAACTTGTAATTGAGTAGTGTTTCATGCAGCGCATAGCGTCCCACTGGAAGGCCGTCAAAAAATAGATTCAAAGCGTTCTTTGCTGATTCATGCGCAACCAATGATTCGATTTGCGCGTAGTCATGGCTGTCTAAGTAATCCTCGATGAAAGATCTCTCAATACCAAGAGCCTTATTTAGAAAATTCGAGTAGTGAATGCATCTGGCGCATATTTTCTGGCGTTGCACTATTTCTGTATCATGACTAGCGCCGTGTGCAGCCATTGCATAACATCCGAGAGAATATACACCCCGACACGACATGTAGACTATCTCTAAGTCTTTACGTTTCAGGGACATGGCCACAATAGCCTCAGGATATGCATGCACCCGAATACCGGAGTAGGGCGAAAAAAAGAGAATTTTCATATTTTACCTCTAAATAGGCTCAATCTCAAACCACGATTTCCAGAAACCTCAGATCAACCAATAGTTTTAGTCCATTGGTCAGTCGTCTATTACCATCTGCCATGTCTATGGTCCAAGTACGAATAGGATTATCTTGAGGATGTAGATCGAAAGGCATGCTAAAATCGATGAATCGTTGCGACTTGACTCTTCCCTTAATCCAGTCACCAACTGTCCAATAACTATAAATGTTCCAGGCCTTACCCCAGCCGTCCCATCCAACTAATCTGTGTTTTACAATCACATCGATGTCAATCTCGTTGAACTGATTAAAAACGTAGATTACCCCACCTGGCCGCGTGCATTCGATTAATTATTTAAGGCTTGTTTCGCTTCAGGCTCGTCAAATATCCCCAGAACTCCGATACACAAAACAATGTCAAAGGAATTCCCATAACCTTTCGGCAGCTCCATAACGGAGGCTACTTCGAAACATGCTCCGGGAACCTTTTGTTGAGCAATCTCTATCAACTCTTTCGAGATGTCCAAACCGGTAAACTGAATTTTTGGAAATCTATTCATCAAATGTTTTATCAATGCTCCAGTCGCGTAACCCACATCTAATGCTTTCCCACTTTTAGAAATTGATCCGCATTTAATCTTCTCTGCTATTACCTTGCCAAGTTCTTTAAAATTTTCTTTAATAGAGTGATGGTCTGATTTCGTATAAATTTCTTTGCCCCTATACTTCGAACTTACAGTTTGACTCATTTGATTGCGCAGATTTATAGATTGACACGGTTGTTTAGATCAAAACGCAATTGATTGTAAATTTTGTTCAATGAGTTAGCTGGATCTGGCAAGAAGGTTTTTGCCGAATTCCAAGCAGAAGATCGCCAATCTTCTGCAGAGGCCTTCTTTAAATTATCCAATAGGAATGTGCGACAAGTTACGGTTAAGGCTGATCCTATCTCTGCAATAGGAATATGTGTTAGTTTTGAATAATTTTTGTAACAGCTATACACTTCATCGTCGAACAAAATATAGATTAGACCTGCCAGTGGCAAAGGGGAACAGCGGTTAAGATAAGCCAAATCAATACCGCAATTTGAAAAACAGGTACAAACTAAGTCAACTCTGCAAAGAGATCTTTCTAGGGAAAAGGGTTCATCAACGCTCGAATTGAGACCATATCGGGCAAAAATCTCTACAGCCTTCAGCCAATTTGATTTGTTCTCTTTTGGATGCGGTCTATAATATATTGTTCCGCGAAATTCTGATTTATGCAAATAGGCAGCTAGGATACTCAGCGTATTTTGATATCCATTCAAATGCCAAAGAGGCTGCCCACAAAAGAGTAAGGAAAACCCTGTCTCCTCAATGTGGTGCTTATGACTAATCTCCCCAAAATCATGATTATAAATTTGTCTCGCCATCCGCGAGTGTCTGGGTGACCCAACCACGATCACATCTGAATCGACCCGTTGCTGGGTATGATATGCTGCTTCCTTGTCCATCACAAAAAAAGTTTTTGGTATTGCCCCGAAACCTAGGTTTACATCCCCCCAAAAATCCTGGATCGCATATGTTGGACAATCTCCAGCGCAAAACACTAGCGCCTCGTCTATACCGATCCCAGGACCTGATAATCCTACAAGAATTGCGTGGGGTCGAACCTCTGAAATCAATTCGTTTGCCTCCCTGAGAAGGTCTCCGGCCCCTGCGCATGATGGTGTATCAATGGAAGGAGCGTTGACTGACTTTACGGGCAATCCTTTTCCCCTAATAATGTCTATTGCTGGATGTGATGCGACAAAGTGAATTTCATACTCTGGTGATCTTGAAAAGAACAAAGCGATTTCTGACATGTGATGTGCGGCGCCCGGATCTCTGGATGAAAGTAGAAGGCGGAAAGTCATCACTTAAGGTTTTTCCCTGGACTACATTTGCAGACGATTCAGCAATGAAACATTCCTCAGTGCCGAAACATAGAGTGAAAAAAACTTCCTCCACTCGCTACATTCCATGTCCTTGCCCCGGCTTTCCATCTCTGCCAGGGTTAGCAGAGAGCGCATAGATAGTATGCGCAAATAATCTGCTAGGGAATAAGTGAAAACTGTTGCATCACTTCTTCTAGTTTTTCGATAAGCGTCAAGTAGCGCCTTGCCAAGTTGAAAAGCGGTTTCAGAATCTACTGGAGCAGACAGAACGAACCTTTCTAAAGCCATTGAGACATCTACTGCAGGCTCAAACCATGAAATCATGGTGTCTTCGAAATCCAACACGACTGGAGTTGAATCATCCAACGGGAAAATTATGTTAGTATAATTCAGGTCCCCATGTGTGGGTTGGCCTTGATCTGAATTTATAATAAGTCTCCATGTAGAGAATTCTCGTCTGATCAAGGTTCTAAGCATGATAGGGTTGGGGCCATAATTGCAACCCTTTAGAATTAACGCTGCTCTTGTATCTAACATGTTAATTCTATCTCGTGTACGCTCAATCATTGTGTTTTTGCTCGGAAGATCGAGCAATGCATCGTGCATTTGCCCAATAACTTCTCCGACACTCCTAATGTCATCTTCAACAGCCCTAGCAAATCGACAATCAAAGAAGGTGTATCCAAGAATGAATCTGCCGTCTGCAATTTGGCAGGGAAACTCAGGTAAAAGGATGCTGGACCTCACGCCTCTGGCGTTCACGTGTCTGGCCATCAAATCTGATTCAAGATGACGATTCAATTCATGGTCTGACACAAATTTCAGGAATGTGCAGAATCCGTCATGGTCCCTATGGATATAATGCGTGTCATTACTACATCCAGCTTCTGAGATCTGCAATATGGTACCCGGCCCCATTACCGATTTGATATTCAACGCTGTTGAATCGTTTATTTCTTTCAGAGACTGACCCTGAGGCCGCAAGGATGAAAATGCTGGTTTTCTAGGAAGTTGGTGGTTTAACATCACGCCATTGAATGGGTTTGCCAGCGGGTATTTCATGTCTTATTATCCAGCCTTCTATTATGCCCCAATGCTCGACTGGAACGCCCTCTGCAGGAAAAGCAAAACTAACATTTGACAAGGTTAAGCGATCTCCATTTATAAGATTAGCAGCGCTCACAAGCCCCATTCGAGAAGTATATTTTGTTCGGTCGCGTCGGAGATATCTCATTCCTGAACCTAGGGCCATATGTATTCGGCGGCATTTTTCTACAACTTCAGAAACCTGGCTAACTGGCATGGCATGATAGGTGTCCTGGTCAGCCTTATGCTCATCCGGACAAACACCCTTTTCGACGGCACTTGCGCCTAGCGCTATCGCAGCATATAACATTTCCTCGCCAGCATGATGATCAGATAATCCAATAGGGTAATCGAATAATTTTCGGAGAGTTGAGATCATTCTTAAATTATGGTTTTCAATGGGTGCAGGAGGCGCCTCCGGACTATGTTGAATCATGATCATCTCGGCTCCAGCATCCTGAGCCCAATTTACGGCCCGAGCAATTTCCTCGAGAGTAGATTTACCAGTATCAATTATCATGGGTAACTTGAGTCTTGCCACAAATTCTATAAGCGGCTGATGCACAATATTTGATGATGCTACCTTCAAGGCTGATGCGCCGATATGTTTGCCAAATTCTGCGCCAACAAAGTCGTACACGGAAAGTACAAACCCCATTCCCTCTGTTTTACAGTAATTAAATAGTAGCTCATATTCATATAGAGACACAACTTTGCGTTCTATGAGATCACGATAGCGCTCTTTAACCACTCCACGATTTCTTGATAGGTATGTTTCTGATGTGTCATTATTCGAGGAAATTGCAGCATCATGAAGTATTTCGCCCTTTATTAGCTGCACACCAGAGGTCTTGAGTTTTTTCACAAGATTCCTGGCAATTTCCATGTCCTGATTGAAAAAAGTCCCTATGTCCGGCAAAAAAATTGGTGGTTCATCTTCGGCTACAAGAAATCGATCAATGTAAAAGGGCTTCATTATATGCCTCATTAAGTTAAACTTTTTTCTAGGTTTTTAGGAACAAGTCAAGAATATTCAGTCCCACTCGACCACTTTTCTCAGGATGAAACTGAAGCCCAACAACATTATTAAATTGCACTGCAGCGGATATTTTCAAGCCATTGTAGCGACAATCGGCCAACCTATGATTGTTATCATCTGGAAGCAATTGATAAGAGTGAACCAAATACACACTGTCCGCAAGGGATGTGTTTGCCAAGATCGTGCCTTCCCAGTCAATTCGCTCAGGCGGTATTTCAAGAGCCGCCCAGCCAATGTGGGGGATCTTGTGCGGCAATCCGTTGGTACCTACTTTCGGGATGGCTATGACACGGCCAGGTATGATGTTCAACCCGTCATGTTGACCAAATTCCTCACCCATGGTGGCCATCAACTGCATTCCGAGACATATACCCAGTAATGGACGCCCCGATGCCGTATAATCCCGGATTACAGTGTCCAGCCTCCGCTCAATAAGCCCTAGCATGCCGTTGGCAAAAGCGCCTACCCCAGGCAACACCAGTCTTGGAGCTTTGGAGATGACTAAAGGGTTATCTGAAATTGTGACCATCGCCCCGCAACGTTCCAATGCTCTGCCGACACTGAAAAGATTTCCCAGACCGTAATCAACAACGGTTACTTCACTAGTCATACTTCTCTGACATTCATGCCCTCGGCTAGAGCGGCGGAGCGGATCTTAGGAATACATGAGCGATTGTAGTGTAAGATGTCGGCCATGGCAACCGCGTCTGCGTGACCTTCCCGAATAACCTGAATCATGTGATGAATACTACCCATTCCACCGCTGGCAATAACTGGAACAGGCACGGAGTCGGCAACAGCCTGCACTAACTCACAGTCAAATCCGGAGCGCGTTCCCTCGCGATCGACTGAAGTAAGCATAATTTCCCCAGCGCCCAAATCCACTCCACGCATCACCCACTCTAAAACGTCTAGACCAGTATGTTCCCGTCCATTGTCAGTGTAAACCTCCCAACGCCCTTCGCTTCGGGCTTTAGCTTCCACCGAAAGAACCATACACTGGGATCCAAATTTGTGGGCCACCTCGGAAATCAATTTGGGACGCAGGGTTGCGGCAGTATTAATAGCGACCTTATCTGCGCCGGATCGAAGAATATCTTTAACATCGTCGACCGAGCGCACCCCTCCCCCCACAGTTATGGGAACAAATATGTCATGCGCTGTTCGACGTACGATGTCATGGAGGTTATTTCTACCGTAAAGGCTTGCGACAATGTCCATATATATCAGCTCATCGGCACCTTGCTCATAATATCGATTGGCATATTCTCGTGGATCCCCTATGACTCGAAGTCCTTCGAGATGAATACCCTTAATCAGATTTGGAGCCTTGATGTCTAATCGCGGAATTAAGCGAATCTTTCTCATGCTAATAAATGTTCCGAATGCCAAACCGCATGGCGTAGCCCCCATTCACCATCCTCAAATTTCCACAGATGTGGGGATCGGAATGTATCAGCTAGCCTCATAAAATACTCACGGTTTACAATCGGCTGTTCAAACATTTTGGATGCTTGAGGGTAGTCTTTCGATGGCATACTCAGATAGCGAAAAATTTCGTCTGCAAATCGCTCAGGAAACTCTCCATCGAAGCGTTTCACAAGGGCCACACCTTCCTCACGGGTTATATCTCGCGAGCGAATTTCTTGTGCTGCGTCGTAGGTAGCGCGACCGATGCCGAACTTGATAAAAGTAGTATAATAGTGAAAATCGTCAATGCGATCGTCAATGCTATTGTATTTACTGTACGTGCCCGGAGTTCTTTCTGGAGAGGCCTGAAAACCGCCGTGTTCAACTGCATAATAATAGCAGCTCTGTGGATGCCATTTCAAATAGTATCCCAGATAATGCACTTCAATTTGTTTTTCCCGGATTTGTTCCGGATCTGCTGGAAGATAGGGCTGCAGTTCATAATCCGCAACCCCAAAAAAATCTCTCAAGTCAGTTAAAGAGACGCCGCCAAGATAGATTCCTGTTTTATCTTGAGCGGTGAAATAGGACCAATCTCTTTCGGATGAATTAATATCCTTGATAGGATTGCCATATTCCGCTTCGTTCTCTCCATAAAACACTAATGGGATTTTATGGATAATGGCCATTTTGGGGGCCAATGACTTTTGACCGACCATGAATGGTTGAAATGGGTGAAATAGATTCTCCACCGCCAGCCTCGTCAACAACCTGTGAACACGGCCGTTGGGAGTTAGAAGGAAATTGTCTAAACCAGCATGAATCCAACTTTGAAAATTCCGCCAACCCCAGTCTGTGTAGATGTGTGGGGCCCAGGTGACGGTTAGTGGATGCATATCATATTTGTATTTGAGCATGTGGGCTGCATAAAAGCTGTCCTTGCCGCCCGACCCTGGTACTATACAATCATAAGCGCCGTCTTTTCTCCGAAAACGATCGCAAAGATCACGCAACTCTCTCTCTTTGTCAGGCCAATCTATTTCGCTATGTTTTTGTTGGGCGACCCCACATGCATCACATACACCTTCTTGGTCAAAGTGAATTGTCTTTTTCTGACTGTCTCTTGTGTGTGCGTATTCGACTGCGGAATTCGGCCTTTGATTAGAAATTACACATTTCTTACAAAATTGAACATCGTGTGGGAGACCATAAAACGTTTCATACGGCGCGTCATTTTGTGCATACGGATTGATGGCAAATTCCCGGTTACGTGGATACGAAAGCATCTTTATCCTTCTTCAAGCATTTATGAAATGATTGGAGATCATTTTCGGTGTCGATGTCAAGCGAGCGATCCACAGGCATCACATAAGCTACGGTGTCGTTAGCTAAGAAATCTTTTTTTAAGACCAGCCATTCGATCTCAGCCACATAGACAGCCCCATTAAGTAAATAAGCTGGAGGTAGATCTTGCCGCCGAGTTCGCGTGTAACCCGGCATGAATGGAGTCAGTTTCATATCGGGTCCGAATGTAAACATCCAATACGGGGTCTCTTGAGATTCACAAACTGATACACACGAAGGAGCCTGATGTGACAAGCATTGATCAATTGTGGCCTCGATATCATTTGTAGTTCGAAGCGGGGAGGTGGGCTGAAGCAAGACGACATAGTCGTACCCAGAAAATACGCCTATAGCGTGCAATACGGGCTCAATCCCTGGGGTATCGTCCTGTGCAAGTTCCGCCGGTCGAACCAGAATTTCTGCGCCCCATTCTTTAGCTACGTTTAAAATTTCTTCATCCTCGCTTGAAACAATTATCTTGTCCAGATACCTAGAATATCTCGCTGCCTCGATAGTGTACGCAATAAGAGGTTTTCCAGCGATTTCACGTATATTCTTTCTCGGCACGCCCTTGGACCCGCCCCTAGCTGGAATAACCGCTAAAAATTTATTGTTTTGAATCACGGAACACCTCATGGAAATCCGAGTTGGCTTTACAGAAATCCTCATGACAACCGATGTCTCGCCAGTACCCATCCACTAAGTGACTCCGTACCTGTTTCCCCTTGGTTATCAGAATTTCAAATAGCTCCGGCATATCAAAAAAGGTGTCGATCGGTACGCAAGCGATTGCTTCTGGTGACAACACGTATACCCCGGCATTAACTAAGACTTTGTGAACAGGTTTTTCGTCAAGTCTCAAAATATTTTCTTTTTCAGTTCTAACTACGCCATATGGAATCTGATATTCGTGTTCTCTGACAGCCATAGTGGCTGTGACCGAGACCGAGACATGTTGATCCAGCACGGCGCCGTAGTCAACATTGGATAGAAGGTCGGCATTGGTGACCAACACAGGGTGTTCCGGAACGTGCGGCAGAAGACTCAATGCTCCGGCGGTGCCAAGTCGCTTCGCTTCACGCAAATATCGTATTACTGCCCCAAACTGCTTACCATCTCCGAAATGGTCTTCGATCTGCCCGGCGTGATAGTTCACGGCTATCCAAATGTGGCGGAAGCCCTGTTTGACAAATCCGTAAACTATGGTTTCGAGTAATGGTTTGTCACCAACTTGCAACATTGGCTTGGGTGTATTGCGAGTCAATTCATCAAGGCGAGTACCTGGCCCCCCCGCCATTATGACCACCCAATTTTTTCGCTCAGGTATCAACAAGTAATCTTTGATTAATACAAGATCTGCAACACAGCCTCGTTCGTCCAGAATCGGCACCTGATGTAGACCTAGTTTCCGCATTTTTGACAAGATTGCCTCGCTGGATTCACCAACCCGCGCTGTCGTAGGGGTCTGGCACATACAACGCTCAACAGGATCGGTTAGCTGCATTCCGGAAAGCAGACCTCGTCGAATATCTCCATCAGTTACTGTACCCAGTAGGTATCTCTCTGAATCGACCACAATAGCCATTTTGGTTGCCTCAGTGTCAATCTTGGCCATAGCGTCTCTTAGACATGTGTTTGGCGACACAAGAACGGATTCCCAATGCTTCATATTATTTCCATAATTCGCGCTGGCACTCCCGCCACCCAAGTATTAGGCGGAACATCTTGAATAACCACTGCTCCAGCTGCCACAAGCGATCCTGCGCCTATGCTTAAACCCTGAATGACGTCAGCGCCTGTGCCAATATGACAGCCGTCACCCACCTGAACTTCTCCGGAAAGGACTACTCCTGGGGCTATATGACAATGCTTACCAATTATGCAATCGTGGTCCACTATGGCCCCTGTATTAATTATTGTGTTCTCGCCGATGATCACACCTGGTTGTATCACCCCGCCTGCCATTATTTGTACACCTGAAAAAATCTGTGCCGACTGCGCAATGGTTGCGGACGGATGGTAAACAGTTTCAAATTTGTAACCACCTCGATTCAGCCGTTCATAAACTGTGCGTCGAGCTTCAGTTGATACTGTTGAGCCGATTCCGTTTGCAAGATTAATTGTCTCCGGGGGATAATCTAAAAGTAGGTCATCACAACCCAGCACTTTAAGCCCGTCAATTATTCTTCCATGCAGATCAAGATTAGCCTCGAGAAAACCGAGAGCGATTCGTCCAGACGTCCGAAGAGCATCGGCCACTACTTTACTGTGGCCTCCAGCTCCAATTACAATTACGGGCAACTTCATTAAGCCAGCATCTCATCGACCGAGTAATCCAGGTCAGATTTTACTCCAATATAATCCCAATAACACATTGGAGATAATCCCGTCCCTGGCCGTTTGATGGCAATATCTCCCTTGTCTATTACCTGCCCAGTCAGGATGGGTTTGGCCGCAACGAGGCTCTTTCGCACAATATCTCTATTTTTCATTTCAGAATCTGTCGGTCGTTTTACGCCGTCGCCAAGAGCCATCTCAACTTCTCGAATGGATCTGACCATTTCTTCAAGCTCAGTGGGTTCCAGCGATGCCGCATGATCCGGACCTGGAAGTGACCTGTCTAGCGTGAAGTGCTTTTCTATGATCTTAGCGCCTCGTGCCACCGCAGCTATCGGAATATGAATACCCATAGTGTGATCGGACAGCCCCACCGGCAGGCCAAAAGCATTCGCTAAGGTGTCCATCGCCCTGAGGTTGACTTCAGTGTAAGGAGCGGGATATTCTGTTGTACAATGCAGCAGAGAGACATACTCACGCAATGCAGACTGTCCGACGTCAAACGCGAATGCTGAAGCAAAAGCTTTTAATGATGGATCTTGGTCGATGGTAGCGGTGTATCCAAACGCTAGAACACCGAGCGCAGCCTCCACTTCTCCGAGTGTGTTCATGCCCGTAGACATGATGACATTCCTACCTGTCTTTGCAATTTCAAGCAGGAACGGACCGTTGGTGATTTCGCCAGAAGGGATTTTTATTGTGGACAGCCGAAAACGATCGGTAAGCAATCGAAGGCTCGGTAGGTCAAATGGAGTCGATAAGAATTCTATTTTTTTCGTCTTAGCGTGATTGATGAGTATACGGTGGTCAGCTTCAGATAGCTCAAGTCTTTGAACCATCTCCAACTGGCTCTCTTTGGCGCTGGTAGTTAGCTGCTGATAGTAAGCCTTTGGCGCATATCGACTTATGACTTCCGTGGCTTTGAAAGTCTGAAATTTAACAGCGTCTGCGCCAGCCGCAGCCGCCACATCGACAAGAGCGCAAGCCATATCAAGCGATCCGTTATGGTTAACACCAGCCTCGGCAATTATGAAAGTCTTTTCTGATGAACGTCTGTGCATATCAAGAGCTTGAGGTCATATGGAAACGTTTTTTAAGAAGTTTTTTAGGATCATTCACTGCTGCGATCGCTTCGATTATCCGCTGCGTAGAGTGCCCGTCACCATAAGGATTTTCCACCTGCGAAACATCCAATTCGAACGCCTTGTTAATTGATGCATGTATAGACATCGGTTCAGCCTCGCAGTGAATCACTGAGCCGGCTGACAACCGACCACGCTGTCGATCACCGATATTGACAGTTGGCGTATGGAATGATGGAGCTTCATATAGACCGCTGGATGAGTTACCAACAACAACATCCACCTCATTCATAAGACTGAGGTACCGGAGCGACCCGAGCGACGTAAACAACTCCGCATTTGATCTTGTAGAAACCCAGTCTTCGACAACGCGATTAATGGTCCTTCCAGATGTGTCAGCATTTGCTTTGGTAAAAAACAGACCGGTTTCATCTCCAAAATTGTCTAACGCTGAGAGTAGAGCTTCGAGTTCCTGGGCTGAACCACTGGGATCGAGAGTCACTGGGTGGTGAGTGATGAGCAGGTTACGCTTCTTGAAGGTTATCCCGAGATCTTTTTCAAGGGCTTCACGGTCTATTAACTTCATTTCGTGGATAGCATCTATGCCCGGGCTGCCTACTACGTGAATCGCCTTAGGATCTTCCCCAAGTTGACGAACACGTCTTGCCGACAGTTCATTGGTAACCAAATGCAGATGAGCCATTTTGGTTATGCAATGTCTTATGGCTTCATCGAAAGCGCCTTCTGTGGTGTCACCCCCAGCGATATGAGCGATCGGTATGTTTGCAACCAACGCTGCCTGTGCTGCTGCGAACACCTCAAATCGATCACCCAATATAAGGAGCCAGTCCGGCGTCAATCGACGGAAAACATCGGCAAACCCTATCACCCCTAGCCCGATCGATTTGGTTATTGCCGCTGGGGTGTCACCGGAAATCAATGATTCAACTCTCTCAGCGATTTCATAACCGTCATCTTCGATTGCCGAAACCGTGTAACCAAATTCCGGAGATAGATGCATACCTGTCACTATCAACTGCATCTCAAAACGTTCGTCTGAGTTTAGAGCTGATATCACAGGTTGAAGCAGACCATATTCAGCTCTACTGCCGGTTACAACACAAATTTTTCGATATGAATCGTTCATGCCAAATTTGCGCTACTCGGCAAATTGATCAATCGTCGCTCAATGTCTTCCGCTACAGGCAATGGCGCTCGTGGGCAATTCTGATACATGGGAAGCCGATGCATCAGAGTCCAACATGGCCGGGCCATAATACCTTCGTCATTCAAACATTCTAATACATCTTCTCTTGTGTGCGCAACGTCTTCCGACAAAAGGATTGAGTTAAGCCAGTAATTACTTCTGGTTCCGACCGGCTCGGATACAAAAGTAGCGTCTTCAATCCCGTCGAACGCTTCTTCATATCGTTCTGCCAATCGCCGCTTGCGGGAGAGAAATTCCGGCAGCGCCTCAAGCTGAGCGCAGCCAAGCGCCGCATTTAAATTAGGCATTCGATAGTTGAAACCGATCTCATCATGGCTTATCGCCCATCGGTTAGGTATCCGCGCAGTAGTTGTAATATGTTTACCCCTGCGGGCAAGTTCTGGATCGTCAGTCAGAATGGCGCCCCCACCACCTGTGGTGACGATCTTGTTGCCGTTGAAGCTTAGGGCAGAGATTCGTCCGAATCGACCCGTATGTTTCCCGTGGTAGGTTGAACCGAGTGATTCGGCGGCATCTTCCACTATTGTCAGTGAGTATTTCTGGCAAACTTCACACAAACCATCCATGTCAACGGGATGACCAAACGTGTGCATGGGAACAACGGCCCGGATTGTCTTACCAGTAACTCGATTGATCAACGAATTATCTTTTGGTTCAGAGATACTTTTCAAATACTCGTCCAACGCTTTCGGGCCTAGACCAAGAGAGTCATAGGCACTGTCTACAAAGTGTGGTGTCGCTCCGCAATAAGCGACAGCGTTGGCCGTAGCAATAAACGTCAGCGCTGGAATCAGAACTTCGTCATCTGGCTGTACTCCCGCAAGAAGCAAAGCGACATGTAGCGTCGCTGTGCCATTGACAGTAGCTATTGCATGTGCTGCGCCAGTATAATCTGACAACATGTGTTCGAATCGATTCACAAATTTGCCGACTGATGAGACCCAGCCTGTGTCGATGCATTCCTTCAAGTAATTCCATTCGTTGCCTCTGAACTCAGGCTCGTGAAGAGCAACTGGTCCATGTCCCAAGGGAATGACCTGGCGGACGGTCTCAAGAATGCGTTTTGCAATTAATTCTTTAGAAGTTGGCACTTGTATCAGTAAGAAAGTTAGATATTGTAAATACCTGATTTATAATTGGAGAGGTTTGTAGGATCAGTAAACCAATCTACTGTTTCTATAAGGCCACGCCTGAACCCTTCAAGACCGCCATATTCGGGCTCCCATCCGCAGACTTCACGAGCCTTTGTATTATCCGCCCATAGACGTTCAACCTCACTGTTGGATGGACGCAATCGCTTGTCGTCTGTTTCGATTTCTATCTCTACCCCCATAATTTCGGCAATTAGATTTGCTGAATCTCCAATTGAAATTTCATAATTACTGCCGATATTGATCACTTCTCCAATCGCCTCCTCGGAGGATGCCACAGCGATGAAACCTCTTACCGTATCCTTGACATAATTGAAATCCCGAGTCGGGTGAATCGATCCCAATTTCAGTTTCCGAACTCCATTGGCTATTTGTGTAATGATTGTAGGCAATACGGCCCTGGCTGATTGGCGTGGACCATAGGTATTAAAAGGCCTAACAATACTTACGGGCAATCCGAAAGACGCATAAAAAGAATAGGTTAGTTGATCCGCGGCAATTTTGGTTGCGGAATACGGGGATTGCCCCTGCAAAGGGTGGTCCTCTGTTATCGGTACGAATCGAGCGGTTCCGTAAACTTCGCTAGTACTAGTATGAAGTACCCTTGAAACTCCAAGTTCACGAGCAGCCTGAAGCACGTTCAACGTTCCCTTCATATTGGTGTCAACATAAGTGTCGGGTGAATGATATGAATATGGAATTGCAATCAAAGCGGCCAAATGAAAGACAACATCGCAACCCCGCATCGATTCACGCACGCCGTAAGGATCACGAATATCCCCAGCGAACACATCCAACTGGTCTCGGATTTCCGGTGGTGAGTGATCCAGCCAACCCCAGGAGTTGAAAGAGTTGTAGAATACAAAAGAGCGAACATCATAGCCCGCCCGGACCAGTTCTTCAGTGAGGTGTGACCCGATAAATCCATCAGCGCCTGTAACGAGAATTTTTTGTTTTGTCAGATCCAATTTTCGATACAAAAAATGTCCTGGACCCAAACGGTTCAAGATGAAACGCTCCGGCTATATTCTGTAGCCTGTAATCGTTCAGCCGGAGCCCCCTGTATGGGGTTAGATTTCGGTGAACTGGAACTTTTAACGTTTTTCTAATCGCGCGATATCACGTCTATTTTTAATACCCTATTGACAAAACGTTAGAAATAGG
>JBAZSD010000035.1 GCA_041662605.1 Desulfomonilaceae bacterium | reverse complement strand
TCATCGGACGATAGACCTTGTGATGCCTAAAAAATCCCCGCCCGAAGGGCGGAATATAATCTCGATTCACACCAGCGACTGTCTAAGAAAAAGAGGCCTCTGTCCATTTTCCGCTGAACCAGTACAGATCGTCAAAGGTGGACACCACATTTTGTGTGACATAATGGATTTGAGAATAGAGTAATTCTCTGACAACAGCAATTTATTTCACCCTTTAGAAACATACCTTTTGTTCAAGCCACATTTCACACGGACCTAAAACTACATTTCAGTTGTCTAAAAAAATATAGAAAATCACAATTTAGAATCAGGGGTGAATCATGGAAACGGCACAACAGATTAGAGAATTCCGACAGGCTTTAATTAACATGAATAACTCGGAATATTTTCAGGCTATTGGATGCCTCTTGATAATCCTGCTTGACACCCTCACCGTTGTAATATTTTAGCCCAGTTTTACGAGCTTCATCGGCTTGATCAGCCCTGACATCTTGCAAGCCGGTTAAAACGAATACCAGCAGTAATATCACAATCAGACAGCCTAAGCGCTTCACAGCAAATCTCCTTTGTCAATTGGCCTCTTCTGTTTTAATAATATTTCCGCTGCGATCCCGGATAATCCTTTGTCGGCCATCACGTTGCTCGGTTCGATTGATGTTCCCGTAGCGATCATGAACGGTGGTCCCGAATTTGAGTGTCTCGATCCGATGAGAAGCTTACCAATGGCAGCAGTGTGAAGATTAGAGCGGCGGCAATAACTTTCATTTCAATTCCCCGTAGTCCCTATGATATTGTCCAGCCAATGTTTCCGCCTGATGAGAGATGACTGATGATATAACAATGAACCGACTATTGAAATATTTATGTTAACGCTGTTGACAGCTTCACGCCAATGGCGTACCTTTCAGCCAAGGCTATTATGGAATTCATCGAAACCCCTATTTTCACAAAGGCGATCTTGGATCTATTACCGGACGACCAGTACCGAGCGTTGCAAGCCCATCTCACCAAATATCCAGACGCTGGAGTCATGATTCAGGATTCCGGAGGGCTTAGAAAGATAAGATGGGGTTCCAGGAAACAGGGTAAAAGAGGTGGCGTAAGGGTAATATATTGTTGGGCTCTAAGGGGAGACCTAATTTATATGATTTACGTTTACTCCAAAACCGATAAGGACGATCTTACTTCTGAACAACTGAAGTCTTTACGAAAAATTGCGAAAGCGGAGCTGTCATGAAGGAAGCAATGTTCCAGGAGCTTCTTGAAAGTATACATCAGGCCGGATCCATAATTCGTGGAGAGATGGAGCCATCGCGAGTCTTCACGGTAGAAAAGCCTGACGTTAAATCGATCAGATCCAAGCTGGGGGCCACCCAATCCGACTTTGCAACTATGCTTGGGATCAGTGTCCGTACCTTGGAAAACTGGGAACAAAAGCGTCGAACGCCCAGGGGCCCAGCCAGAGTATTGCTTCAGATAGCGGAAGATCACCCTGAAATTGTTTGGGACGTGGTCAAGCAAAAAAGAAAAAAACAAATAGGATGTTAGTTTATGTCCGTCTTTTTAAATCCTTGTCAGTGCGTCCCATCTGTTCCCTCCGGAGTTTAATAACTTGTCCCGGGTTTAGCGGTGGTCTTGGAGGATCAATCGGAACTTTTCGACATACCATTTGCCCCAAAATACTTTTTGGTCGAGCGACCGCCAACGCAACGTGGTAGGCGCCCAAACTAAATTGATTATCTGCTTGGTCGTTATTCCATGTCATTGCGAAGGTCAGATGACCGATATTAAGATTGATTTCTTGACTTATTAAGTCCCCTGAACTAACCTAATTTCAATCCAGAATACTGGAGGTGGATGGCGAACGCCATCGAGGCCCTGAAGGGCCTTTTTATTTATAGAAACTTTTTTCCGAATACCCTGTTTCCCTGACAATCATATTTCGTTTTGAAGGTGACGGCGGCGGTCGTAGGCCAGAGCCGTCACAGGTGGGTATGCAAGGCTATGGCTGAATCGCCCCAGAACAGCCATAAGGAATAATCCGTTAAACGAAGCTGCTGAAATGATGTTTGCCCCCGAACGTTATAAGACATCAATTCATTTTGTTTTTATGGCGAGGTCAACATGGTAAGGTTCGTTTCCGATTGCTGAGTTGGTTCAGAAGAACGAGTAAGAGAAGGGTTGAGTCTACTCTCCCAAAGTTTCTTGAGCCTGTCGTTCAAGCGCCTTTTTCATCCATGCGTTGAGGCTCAAACCTGACAGCGCTGCTGCGGTAGCCACCTCCCTATGAAGTTCCTGTCCTAGGCGGAGCTTAATTTCACCAGAGTAAGGCTTGTCAGGTTTCTTCCCTGTCTCGTTACATAGCTTTAGATAGATGTCCACAGAGTCTTTAAGCGCCTGCTCCAATTCCGTCACGGACTGGCCTTGGAATGTCACCACATCCCGGATGCCGACTACGTCACCATGAAACAGTTTGGCTTCAGGGTCAAAATCGAAAACTCCAACATACCCCTTGTACCTAAGTATATTCATCTGGACTCACTCCCGCGTTGATCAAGAAACGTCTTACACTTTTCACGGCCCCCTTGTCAGTTGTTGGTCGAGGGTGGGGCCTGTGAAATACGGCGTACACTTCGTTGAGTGTAACAGTTATTCTTGAGCCTTCCGCCTCTTTAATGGTAGCGCCTACAGCTATCAGCAGGTTTTCGATATCCTCCCATCGGATTCCTGATCGGACAGGGTGAAAGAAAACATCCTCCAGTGTTTGACGCTGTTTGCTATTCATGCTTTATGGTGTCACTTAAGAACACCATTGTCAAGTATCCTGAACATGAATTTAATTCTCCCAATTGATGGCTGTGGGTTCGCTCTTCTTGTATGAAAACACATTGTGGGACGCTGATAATGTTTGAAAAGAAGGCATTCAGCTCACCCCAGTTTTTGAAAACAAACATCGGAGAACAAGGAAAGTCATGTTGAACAGAGAAATACCATTTCCACCAAGACGCCGATGACAAAGTTTCCCAAGATGAAATGCTTGAAAACATTCTCAAAAAATACCGGTCAGCGTGGAAGAAACTAGCCAAGTTATAAAGTATCTGGAGTTCTCCGACCTCATAGAGATTCATCGTCGACATTTGAGTAGATCTGAAAGATATTACCAGCAAGAAAATTGTGAATGTGGCTCTTTCCATAGCCGAGAACAAAATGGCTTTTGATGAATTAATTCAGTGGATAGACCAGAGGATTATTTTTACAGATAAGTTTAAGTGATACCGTCACGCCATGCCTGGATCGAGGGATGTTTTCTTCGAGGTGGCGCTATTAACTACCAAAGCGAGCGGAACCCCGGGTTTTTCATGTTTCGCATCGGGTCTGTCGTGGATTCTATTGTCATTGATCACTTTGATTATATACTATCCCTTTGTAACCGGTTGTATAATAATATATAATAGTATCAATATATTAAGAGGGGTTACAGGGTGGTTACATGTTCCCATCAACCTGTGCGAATGCCCTGAAACAGCATAACAAGCTGTTATTATAGAGATAAATCGGGAAGTGGTTACAAAAAAAGGATGTGTAACCATTTGCAACCGAAGTGTAACCGTGTTTAACCCTCTGGAAACAAAGGGAAAAGAGAGGAAAGCGGTTACATATACGCAATAGACGCTCCAGGAGCAAGAACGAAATGTCCAGGTCGACCCACCGCCTGTCTGATTTTCCCTGTTTCACGCAGCCTCGATATTGTTCCTTTGATTGTTCCAGCTTTTAAGTCTGTTAGTTCCCCTATTTTAGAATGGCTGAGCGGCTTTGCCTGATTTTGAAGTACATCCAGGATTTTATCCGCTGCTTTTCGTGAATCTCGATCTTTAGCGCATCCCAACCACTTCCATGTAAAGGTATTAGGGTCCATTTCCAGTGCGGCTCTAATAGGTTCAACATCACGCCCGCTTATTGATAGAGTAGCCTCATTTTCATTGCGGTCGGACCTGTCCAACTTCCAAAGCTGATCTGCTGTCCCAGACAAACCATTGCTGCCTGAAACTGAGTTGTATTCGTCTCTGTGATCCCCTTTGTTTGTGTGGTGAACAACCAATATGCTTATATTTTTTTTAATCGCGAGTTGCTGGAAGCCTTCGAGTCGCTTAACATCCGAAATGTAGATGTCTTTGGTTGTCTTTTTCTCTAAAGACAATTTTCCTATTGTGTCTACGATCACAAGGTTCGTTTCTGGTTCCTTGTCTAAAAACCGTTCCAGGAGGTCAATAGCGTTAAACTCGCCAGTTGAGTTAATTTGCGCCCACTTGGTAAATAATTTCAGTCTATTCGAGTATTTGTCTGTCATTTTATCAATTCTGTATTGCAATCGTCGGTTGCCGTCTTCAAGAGCCAGATATAACACCACGCCGCATTGGGATTGAAATTCCCCAAAAAGTTTTGTTCCATTGCTGACAACTATTGATATGTCCAGGCAGAAGAGGCTTTTCCCCAGTTTAGGCGCGCCAACAAACAAGGTCAGGCCCTCTGGCAGGATCTTTTCCACGGTCCATTTCATAGGTGGAATATCGAGAGCCATAAGGTCGTCGCAACTGATTCCATGATTCGAGAAAAATTCATCAGCCTTCCCAGGAGAGAGTAGATTGTTTTTATCGCCTATCAGCGCAGGCGCCGGTGCGGTAACACGTACAGGGTCTGGTGTGACATTTTTATCCTTAGACCTGCACATGCTCCGAATTACTGAATCAGGTAGTAAATGCCGTGGGTGACAAATGCGCCTGTTTATCTGTTGCGCTGCCTTAAACAGCACTTCCCCGCTAATACCGATCTTCCGTAATTTATAAACTTCTTTCGACACGGCGTTATTTCGACCCTCGTCCGTTTTAAGTTTTTCGTTGGCGTCACCGTTACCATTGACAGGTTGTGGAGCCGGAGCGGTCTTCGCGTTTATAAACATATCAGCCCACGTTTTTGGAAGTGTCGCTATTGAGGTATTCGGGTCTACAAACTTGTATTTCCATCCTGAATAATGTGCGCTTCCGGGTCCGACAATGTAGCCTGTACCGTTACCGCGAAGATGTATATGGTCGTTCCAATGAGCCGGTGTTGAATTTGTAATCTTGGCGTCGGGATCAACCCCAAAAATTAAGTGACAACCTTTACCCGTTTGATTTGTCAGGGTTTTGGGTAATGTTCCGAGTCTACCCTGATCTTCCAGAAGGATCTTAGCGCCCTGATAGCTATCAACATCAATTGCAATAATCCCGTCGACGATAGCGATCCCTATGTTGCAGTTAGGGTTTTCGCCCCACCACGAGTCAATGTCGTCGAGTTTATTTGATGCGCTCTTGAATCCATTTGGAGCTAATTTGTGCGGATGTTTTCCAATGTGGCCGCATCCCCAGACATTGCAGTCGCATTTTCCCTTCGTGACGCCCCACAGGGGAAGGACACTAAACCCCCTTGCGAGAAGCGCTTCAGCAGCTAATTGTTTTTCCGAAAGCTCGCCTGTGGGAGACTCTAGCGATTTAACCTGTGGAGTCGACCCTATATTAGGCGAACAATTATAATCATATTCTCGTCTGAGATGGTCTTTCATAGATTTGTCTGTTACCTATTTTGCGGAAAATTCCGAATTTAAAACCTCTGAAAGTGGGTCTTTTCGTTTCTGCCTTTCTCACTCAAGACCCCGTTTGATATAGAGTAACCCAAAATATCTGTAATTTTCATCCGCTTCTTTGATTATTACAGGATAGGGCCTATCTATACCGGTTTGCGTGAAATGATTCCTTGGAGTGATAAAGATGAATATCCCAATGAGAACTGCTGGAACGGATTACAGGCTTCCAATGAATTCTTGTCGGGATACTTTTTCGAAACGGAGGGTGATTTCCTTAAATGGATCGCAGAACACTTTGCCCGCAAACCGGTTGAGTCGAATTGCCGGTAAACCTATGATTTCAAGTGTGGCGCCCCACGAATTGTCAGAATGAATCAAGAATTCAGACTCGATTTTTTCGAAAAAATGCCAAGCTCAGAAAGATATGGTTCTCAGGTGGCGAGTTTCATTTGACGTTTGTCGAAAACAGTGATCAGAGGGATAGACAATCGTGTGCAGATAGTATCCAGGACCTTATGCCACGTGTCGTCTTTGGAGTGGGTCTCCTCGATACGGGGGGAGTCGTAAACAACCGTTGTCACTTCCTTGTGGCTCCTCACATAATCTCCCAGTTTTTCGACGAAATCACCCTGGAGCATGTACATGTGGAAAGTGACTTCCTTATATCTTAGGAATTGGGTCAACTCCAGGATCTTGCCCGCGTCTGGAGACCAATTAGGAGCGTTTTTGGTACTTTTCTCTCCGAAAGTGGGGGGTGGTGTGATAAGCACGTCCATAATCGCTCCAATGCGCTTGCAAAGATTCACGGTATATTCAATTGCATTCGCGTTTGGAGAGTCCCTCTCAATTACCAACAACACAGTATGAGGTTTTGACTCCGGATTTAAGATTTCACGCGCCACCCCAAATTCACCGGCTTCGGCAAAGGCAGCAGCGCTCATGCTTTTCTCAAACGGATCTACAGGAGGTTGAGAGTTTCTGTAAACTCCCAATAGTTCTTCTTCAGCGCGGTCCATGTCTTCAGCTTCTGACGAATCTGAATTAAGAAATTTAATTGCGGTATCGGGCTCATCCGCTTCGGCAAAGGTTATCGCGTTGAGCATCGCCGTAATTTTGTCTTTTACTCTTTTCATAGCGCCCTCCGATCTGGCTACCGATTTAATACAAGATACGTGCCATATCTCAAATTATGTTGTTCAATTTGGGGATTCTTGAAAGATACCATTTACATTTGGCGTGTCAGACCAGTTGTAGCGCCTTGCTTCGCTGTGAACATTAATTCGTGGACAAGAGCCGGAAATAGTAGAATAATGATATTGTTGCAATAACGAAGTTTGTGTTGCAGTAAGCAACGAAAAGGTTCCGAAGTCTGACTACTGGTGAAGTAGCTTGGGCCGGAATCCTTTTACTGAAAGCGTTTTTATATCAGCGTCCGTGGCTTGGACCCGAAGATATATTTACGAATTGGGTGGCATGAATACCTGTTGGCGCAGTTAGGCGCCCATTTCTGACGACCCCGTTGCGATTTGCGACAAAAGGTAATCTTCTCTCAACGAACCACCTCAAAAAAGGTTTTCAAGGTAAACTCAATGTTGCCCGCTTCTTTGAGTCTAAGACACAAGGTCATACTAGGAGTAGCCGCTGTCTATCTGTTTATGGCATCGGTAATAATCGGCAGCTACTACTTCATGAAATCTCTTGAAGTCAAGATAAGTTATCTCGAAGAAGTTAGTAAGCTTGAAGAAGCCGCCTTAGAAATCAGAAGGTTCGAGAAAAACTATTTTCTTTATGGCGATGATCAGTCCCTGAAAACCGCCCTGTATCATCTGGCTAGAATCAACTCCTTGGTTGATAAGAATTTGGTGAAGATTGAGGAACTTATCAGCCCAAGGGAGACTGAGCAATTCAGGGATTCTCTAAAGGCTTATGAGAACTTGCTGACTGGATGTTTCGATTTGGCAGGTAAAGGACAATGTGTAGACTCTCCTGAGACCAAGGCGGATTATGAAAGCAATTTGAGAAAGGTCGGCGGGTCCATTTTGACTATTGCCGAGAAGTTAGCCGCCCGGAAGAGACAGTCGATTCGGGAAACGATGAACGTTACTCTGAAACTACTGCTTTTGGGGCTAACCGTCGCGGGGTTTGGTTTTGTGGCGATTGGTGGCTTTTTTCTCGCCAAGGTCAACAGGTCTCTAAAATTGCTCGAAAAGGGCGCCGAAGACGTAGCTAAAGGTGAATTCGAGCCGATTGAAAATTTGCCGCCTGAAAAGGAGATCCGTGAAATATTTACGTCTTTCAACAGTATGGCCTTGCGTTTGAGAGAGAGGGAGGAACAGCTTGTCCAATCTAAGAAACTTGCCTCACTCGGGACAATGCTTGCAGGCGTGGCCCACGAGATAAACAATCCTTTATCAAACATTTCTTCTTCCTGTGAAATTTTGCTCGAAGAACTGGATGAAGGGGATCGTGAATTCCAGAGAAACCTGTTAAGGAAAGTTCTGGATCAAGTAGAAAGGGCCAGATCTATTGTTTTGAATTTGTTGGAATTTTCGCGGAGTAAAGAATTTACGCTCGAAAATCTGAACCTAAAGACACTCATTGAGAAAGCTCTTGCTCTGGTCCAGGGACACAAGCCCCCCAATGTTCAGGTAACCACCAATATAGATCCCAAGGTTCGGATAATGGCCGACAGGCAGAGAATCGAACAGGCCATTATGAATCTGGTATCAAACGCTTTTCAGGCTATTCAAGGTGAGGGTGAAGTAAGAATAAGAGCATTTACCTCAAATGATGGGAAAGTCAAGATACGCATCAGAGATACTGGCAAAGGCATATCTCATGAGAATCTTCCCAAGGTTTTTGACCCCTTTTTCACGACGAAAGACGTTGGGAAGGGTACTGGATTAGGACTTTTTATTACACACGACATAATTCTCAGGCATAAAGGGACTATCCGGGTAGAAAGCTCCCCGGGTACAGGAACTGTCTTTTTTATTTCTCTTCCAGCCGCGGAGCCCGTAGAATGCACAATCCCCCGAGAATCCTCATAATAGACGATGAGGAACTGGCGCTTTCTAACTTGGAACATATCCTCAAGAAGCAGGGTTACGAAATTGTCACTGCCGACAGCGGGCCCAAAGGTCTTAACGCTGTCCGAACAGATACTTTTGATGTGGTTCTTACCGATCTTAAAATGGAGAAAGTGGACGGCATGCAGATCTTGGATGAATGCCGTAAGAAACATCCTCATGTAGAAGTCATAATGATTACCGGGTACGCCACTGTCGATTCGGCGATCGACGCGATGAAAAAGGGAGCCTATCACTATGTGTCAAAACCCTATCGGATAGACTCGGCTCGTAAAATAGTCGCTGAGGCCATAGAAAAAATTCGATTGCGAGAAGAGAACCTGCATCTTAAACAGGAACTTAAGAAATTGCAGGAAATAGGGCAGGTCAAGATAATCACCAAAGATCCCGCAATGTTGAAGATCCTGGAAACCGCCAGACAGGTAGCTCCGACTGATTGCAATGTTTTAATAACTGGTGAATCGGGAACGGGAAAAGAGTTGATGGCCCGCTTTGTCCATGAACACAGTTCAAGAAGTTCATCCACCTTGATGGCGGTCAATTGTGGGACATTCAATGAAGAGTTGCTGACTAACGAACTTTTCGGTCATGAAAAGGGAGCGTTTACCGGCGCCCATATCAGTAAACCCGGTTTGATCGAAATGGCGAATGGAGGAACCTTATTTCTCGACGAAATTACCGAGATGTCCACCAACATGCAGGCAAAGCTGCTAAGGGTAATACAGGAAAGGCAACTTATGAGGGTAGGTGGAACGTCTGTCATCAATGTGGATGTCCGCATTATCGCGGCTACAAATAGAAACATCCAGGACGCCGTCCTTTCCAAAGAATTTAGAAAGGACCTTTATTACCGTCTGAACGTCGTGTCGCTGGACCTGCCTCCATTGGCGGCCCGTAAGAATGATATACCGTTACTTGCCCAGTTTTTCCTGGAGAAGCATTCAAAGTTGATGCGACGTGATGTGCCGACGTTGTCCAAAGAGGTTCTTGAAACCTTGAGGAATTATGATTTCCCAGGCAATGTCCGTGAGCTTGAAAATATCATAGAACGAGGAATCGCCTTATCAACTGAAGGGGTGATTGATGAAAAACACCTCCCTGACGATATAAGAGATTTCCAGATTACAACCTACAGGCGTAAGGACGGCGCTTTTCCAACACTTGAAGAGCAGGAGATAAGATATATAAAACAGGTGCTGGTGGAGAGCGGAGGAAACAAAACTCTGGCTGCCGAGACCCTCGGAATCGACAGGGTATCTCTTTGGCGTAAGATAAAGAGATACGGCCTTGAGTAAAGATCTCAATGGGCCGGGTTCACTAGATGTTCTTTTGTGAGTGAATTAGGATTTTGTGACAAGGACGGGGCAGGGCGCATGCCCAAGGACTCTTTCCGCTACACTTCCCATGAGTAGCCTTTTCAGGCCGGTTCTTCCGTGCGATCCTATTATTATCATACCGACTTTTTTGTCCATGGCCACCTGATTTATGCATTCAGCCGGTTCCCCTTCTCGCAGTAATAGATCAATGGGAACATTTGATTCTTGAGACTGAGATCCGGTCCTAAATTGATCCAGAACTTGCCTGGCTTCTTTCAACATTCGATCAGCAAGCTCGGGGTCAAGGCCATAAAGGTGGGACGGAATGTTCGCGACGGATAATACAAAAAGAGCGGATCCGTAAGATTCTCTCAACTGGAATGCGACTGACGCCGCCCTTTCGGCTGAACGCGAACCGTCCACTGCGACAAGGATTCGGTCGAGGTTAATCTCTGACTTCGACGGAACAGCGAGAACGTCAACTTCGCTAAATCCAATTACCCTGGCGGCTATACTTCCCATGAGCAAGGTCTTGGCCGGATTTCTCCCTCTTAGGCCCACTACTATCAAGTCACTGTGGGTTTCATCCGCTGTTTCGACTATTTTGTCGGGAGGCTCTCCGACTTCAAGGATTGTCCGCGCCGGAACACCATAAGGCTCAGAAATTTCAAGCGCCTCATCCAGAGCTTTCCGGTGAGGCGCTATTATCATATCATTCACGTGTTGACGGACACCTACAAGGCTTAATTCTCCTGCGTGGGGTGGCGCCACCGAAATAATCTTGATGGCGCCTTTTTCCGCCCTTGCGAGTGAGGTCGCCTGGCGGAGAGCATGGAATCCGGATTCTGATCCATCAACCGCTACCAGTATTTTCTTAAACATGTTCGTATGATTCTGATGTTTGGGCGGCGAACTGCGCCCGTCTTCCTTTGAGCATGCTGCCGAGAATTATCACGGCTCCGATTGCCAAGGCCAAACACATTGTCGCGAAACTCACCATGTCTAGGATGTTTAATACTCCCTTATCGGTAGACATCATACCCAGTTGTGTCAAATATCGTGGAATCGCTAAAGCCCTGCTAACTGCGACGACTAGCATTATGGTTCCCATAACCACTTTTATCATGTGCTCTTTGACATAAGTGGTACCTATAGCTCCAAGCTGAACACCTATAAGCGAACCAGCAAGAATTATGAGAGTAAGCCTTATGTCGACCATTCCGGCCATCGCCCACTTTACCGTTCCGCCAAACCCCATTATGAACGCAATGACCAACTCGGAAGCTGATGATATTAGTCCGGAAGCCCCGACAACATAAATCATACCGGGAACCCCTATGAAGCCACCAACCGCAATAGTGGCCGCCAGCATGCCGGTCATAAGGCCGACCGGAATGGTGAACCACAACGATATTGTTAAGTTAGCGGTCTTGAAGTGGATCATTGGTGGGAGATTTATGGCCTGAAGGCGTTTGGCGAACTTCGGTACGGGGTCTGCACCTTCTGAAGAAGAAGTCTTCCAGGCGTCGTAGAAAACATAGCCGCCCACGACAATGAGCACCAATACGAATGACAGGCTTACGTAGAGATTGGAACCAGACTCTCCCCATTTGGAAAGAACATATTCCTGAATTTTAATGCCTATCTGAACTCCGACCGTAGCGGAGACCGCCATTACAACTCCAAGTTTAAGATCTACCTGTCCGTACTTATACCGCTTGTACGCTCCGACCATGGCCTTGGGAAATTTATGACACATGTTGGTCGCCACAGCTACTGCGCCCGGTACCCCAAGACTCATCATGGCGGGAGTCAAAACAAAGGCTCCGCCGGATCCGATAAATCCGCTCACCAAGCCTCCGATGAAGCCAACTATGAATAAATACGACACATTCATCCAAGTAAGATCTATGAATTTTGCGGCGTCTAGGACGTGATCGGTCATTTCCAACTCCTTTCAGTCAAACTGTATTAACAGGTCCAACTAAGCGTTCATTCTTAAACGGGCTCGTGGTCTCCGAGTCGCTCGAGGCGCAGAAACTGCCGGTCGCTTAGCTGTTTGTGTCGTAATGGCGTCAATGCCTACAGCAGACCACAAGTTGCTTGAAAATGCCCCATGAGCGAACGAGAACACGAACACTGTCGCGATAGGCAATGCCGCATAAATACCGCCACGAGCAAACAGTTCGGTTACGGGATTGGCGAACGAGAAAACAGCTGCGTATAAAGCTGCGGTTATAGCCCCGTACATTAGGGTCCGTACAATAATCTTTTTCTTCTTTACTTCAGTCTTTGCCGCCATATTTCTACTCCTGATATTCCTAAACGTTATTCCTGATCAACGACATTCGTCGGTGCAGCCTTGTTCAAATCTGCAGGAACGCAGAATTATGCCCTGAGTGATCGTTCCCTCGTTCTTGGTCTGGGCCGATCCTTCTTGTCAGTGTCCCTTGCCGCCGGTCTTTTTTCAGAGTCCTGGAGAATACCGCTGGCCATCTGCCATTCGCCCTCTTCTGCGAAAGCTACGGCCGCCGCCATTCTTTCGAGTTTTTGTAGCCAAGTTCTCATCTTATTTCCTCCATTCAGGCTGAAATTTTGCCTTGTGACTTCTCTCTATCAAGATATGTGCCACTATTGTGAATACATATAAGTAACTGAAGTATCACTGCAAAATGGAACAATGCCTTTCGATGAGCGATTCATGGTGCGTTGCGATTCGCAACTATAAAGCCTCGAATAGTGGACTAACCAGGATATCAGCTAATGGAAGCCATATTTCGGGGTAATCATGACTGTTGCGCTGTGCAACAGACCTGCTGTCTCGCAACAAATTGCCGAATGTTGGGCGCGCTTATGAAAAGACGCTATTAGATTCGCTTCTTATTGAGTTGTCGTTGCCGGTCCGCCGCATTGCGGCTATAATGCAACACTCGACAAAATCAGTTAGCTGCAGGGAATGGTGAAACATGGGGTTTTTCAAGAAGAATCAGGAAGAACGAACTTCTGTTCCCCAAGAATTGATAGATTTGAGAAATACTCTTGAGTCAGCCCGTTTGCCGGAGAAAGTTGCGTCAGTAGCTATAAAAGAACTGGAACGGCTCGAGAAAACTGATCCATCCGCGGCCGAATTTGCCATCGGTCACAATTATATTGAATATCTAATCGCTTTACCCTGGAACATATACACTGACGATAATCTGGATCTAACGCGGGCTCGGGCCATATTGGAACGTCAACATTACGGTCTTCAGGTGGCCAAAGAACGTGTTCTGGAATTTCTCGCCGTTCGAACTCTTAGGAATAGAAAGGGTTTCAGGATACTGGTCGTTGATGACGAAGAGATGGCGCGGCAGAATATAGAGAGAGTGATTGTAAGGGAGGGACATACAGTTTGGACAGCCTCAAACGGAGTGGAAGCGTTTGAGAGAGTTAAGGTCCAGGAGTTTGACCTTATCATTACTGATCTGAAAATGGACAAGATGGACGGGATTCAGCTTGTGGAGAATATCAAGAAGGCGGCGCCCCGGACAGAAATCATGCTTGTTACCGGGCATGCCACCGTTGATTCCGCTGTTGACGCGTTTACTAAAGGAGCGGCATACTATTTGCCTAAGCCTTACAAGTTGGATGACCTAAGGGGCGCGGTCAAGAGAATCCTGGAAAAGAAACTGCACGCCCAGATAACGCGAGGTCCCGTATTATGTTTCGCCGGTCCTCCCGGAACTGGAAAAACATCTATCGGTCAGGCCATAGCCGAAGCTATGGAACGCAAATTCGCCAGAATATCAATGGCGGGCCTTCGAGATGAAGCTGAACTGAGGGGGCACCGCAGGACATATGTGGGGGCTATGCCCGGACGTATAATTGGCGAAATAAGAAATTTGGGGCTGAAAAATCCTGTTTTTATGCTCGACGAGATAGACAAGATCGGGCAGGATTTCCGTGGAGATCCTGCCTCCGCGCTTCTCGAAATTCTCGACCCTGAGCAGAATCGCAATTTCAGAGACCATTACCTGGATGTGCCTTTTGATCTGTCGTCGGTGATGTTCATAGCCACGGCCAACGTCGTGGAAAATTTACCGGCTGCGCTTCTGGACCGATTAGAGGTCATCACTTTCTCAGGCTATACAGAACACGAGAAAATGCGTATCGCTCACGACTACTTGATACCGAGACAACTTAACGATTCGGGACTGGCCGGACAAGAGACACAATTCACTGATGAGGCTGTTTCCTTGATCATCGGGGATTATACCAGGGAGGCCGGACTGCGCAATCTGGAGCGCGAAATAGCGAATGTGTGCAGGAAGTTGGCATTGATTTATCTTCAGGAAGGAAAAGATCGTCTCCCGTCTAAAGTTGATGAACCAATGATTCCCCAATTTCTTGGACCGAGACGCTACCGGCACGAAGCCGCTGAGGCCGCCAATCAGGTTGGGGTTACCACAGGCCTGGTATGGACGGAATTCGGAGGAGAAATCATTTTTGTAGAAGCGGCCAAGATGAAGGGGACTCAACAGTTGATACTTACCGGATCCCTGGGAGACATTCTACGGGAGTCCGCACAGACGGCTCTAAGCTATGTCCGCAGTAATGCTGAAACCTTCGACATTGATCCCGACTTTTTTTCTCAGACGGATATCCATATCCACATTCCGGCAGGAGCGATACCCAAAGATGGCCCTTCGGCGGGAGTCACTATTGCGTGTGCGCTTATATCACTGCTAACGGGTCGTCCGGCAAGACGCAATGTAGCTCTAAGCGGAGAAATAACATTGAGCGGAAGGATACTCCCTGTCAGCGGCATCAGAGAGAAGAGTCTGGCCGCTCAAAGGGCTGGAGTAAATACAGTTGTGTTCCCAGAATCAAATAGCGCGGACATTGAAAACCTTCCGGATCAAGTGAAGAACGGATTAGAGTTTGCCCTGGCGGCGGACATCCCCGGCATTATTAAAGTTGTTCTGGATCCGATTCAGGAACCGAAGGTATATGACACAGGCTCCTTAATCAAATGACCAGTCGGTCCAATCTCGTTCCCTCATCATTGACCGTTTCCACCCTTCCAGACGCGGAAAGACGTGAGGAAGCATGTGCAACGCGTAATAGGGCTTGATAATCGGCAGACCGATTAAGTCCCCAAAAAAAATCAGCGTCATCAAATTGTCCAGAGCCGCCTTTTGCTTCAGCGCCGTCACGGAATGCTCATACCCGGTAAATCCCAGGAGGAACTCTCTCATGGATTTCAGTATTCCAGCGCCTTGATCCTTAGGTTTGTCCCGCATTTTACTTCTCCTGTTGAATAGTCAATCCACGTTGTTCATAAACAATAATGTAAGACGAGTCACAATTTATAAAAATATCTACCTATGGGCCAAAACTATTTCTGTCATCTATACGGGTATTGAGCTGGCTTATGGGCTCCAGATATTGTTAACCTGCCTGATCCAAGCTATACTATTTTCATTGATATGAAACTCAGATAGCGCTCGATAGGCGACCATAATCCGATTTGGTCACATTGTTGTAGAGGACAAGTCATGAGTTCATCCGTCCTGATCGGAATCACAGGTGGAATAGCGGCTTATAAAACTCCACTTTTAGTACGTCTAATGGTCAAGGCGGGCATGAATGTGCACGTTGTCATGACCCGAGCGGCGACAGAATTTGTTACGCCTATGACTCTCGCCACTTTAAGTGGCAATCCTGTACGCATGGACATGTGGGGAGAGCGTGACAGACCGGCGGTAGAGCATATTACTTTGGCCGACTCCGCCAGGATGGCCGTCATTACTCCAGCGACCGCTAACTTCATAGGCAAATTGGCCAATGGTATCGCCGATGACATGCTGACTACCGTAATGATGGCTTTTAACAAGCCTGTACTGATCTGCCCGGCGATGAACATAAACATGTATAATAATCCCATCCTCAGAGCCAATCTGGAACGCTTGATCACCTTCGGTTACCATGTGATGGCCCCTGAAAAAGGAGATCTGGCATGTGGCTGGACAGGGGAAGGGCGAATGCCCGAGCCTGAAGACATATTCCGGGAAGTCGAACGCAGACTGGCTCCACGCGACATGGACGGATTACGAGTATTAGTCACCGCTGGTCCTACGGAGGAACCTCTTGACCCTGTTCGGTTCCTCACAAATCGTTCTTCGGGTAAGATGGGCGTGGCTATAGCCCGGCGGGCTCTTGCGCGAGGAGCCAAGGTGTCTCTGGTTTCAGGACCGTTGAAGGTCACTGCGCCCTTGGGGGTAGATCACATTCAGGTGAGAACCGCTTCAGAAATGATGGAAAAGGTCCTTGGGTTATTTAATGAATCTGACATGGTGTTCAAAGCCGCTGCCGTAGCAGATTTCAGGCCTGAGTTTGTTCACCGGGAAAAAATGAAGAAAGGTGATTTGGAACCTACCATGAACCTTATTCGTAATCCTGACATCCTAGCCGCTCTTGGGGGCAAGAAATGGCCGGATCAGGTGCTGGTAGGCTTCGCCGCTGAGACCATTGATCCGATTGAAAACGCAAGGATCAAACTCAAGAAGAAGAACGTGGATATGCTCGTCCTCAACGACGTCAGCCAGCCGGGAGCAGGGTTTGATTGCGACACAAACATAGTTCGACTATTATTTCGGACGGGAGAGGACGAACAGCTCTCTCTCATGTCCAAGGAAGATGTCGCTGATCAGATTCTCAACCGGGCCATCGAAATAAGGGCCAACAGCCGCAGACGTTAATCGGGTGGCTGATATTGGCAATTGGGAGTCTGACCACTGCGGATTTTGGATGGATTCGGAGACAGAGCTTGACTGGCATTCCTGAAGACAGCCTTTTGGAAATTCGAGATCATATTCGTTATCTGTTGAATACCGGTTATTCCGAAATGGCTTTGCCTTTGCGCCAGGATCTCCATGATCCAGACTCGGCTCGTCTTCTGGCTTCTATCCGTACGGAAATCGGGGATTGCCACAGGTGTCCTCTTAGTAAAGGGAGAACCAATCTAGTTTTTGGTGAAGGGGCGCCGATCGCTAGATTAATGTTAATAGGCGAAGGTCCTGGAGCCGAAGAAGACCGCGAAGGCAGGCCATTTGTAGGCAGGGCCGGACAATTGCTGACGCGTATGATTAAGGCCATGGGGCTGGACAGATCCGAGGTTTATATAGCGAATGTTGTAAAATGCCGCCCGCCTGGCAATCGTGACCCTGAACAATTGGAAATTGAAACGTGTTTTCCCTTTTTACAGGCGCAGATAGATGCAATTTCCCCTGAGGTGATTGTGGGGCTGGGTAGAGTAGCCGTTTCTACCTTGCTGGGAAGGAAGATTTCCATGATGCGAATACGTGGAAACTTACAGGATGTTAATGGTATTCCACTGATGCCTACATATCACCCGGCCTTCCTTCTCAGAAAAGAACCTGATCGTAAGTGGAAGGCCGAAGCATGGGAAGACCTAAAGAAGGTCATGGCTCTGTTGGATTTACACGCTGACGGTCATGGAGACTAAAGATGAGACATGAATCAATCCGTATGGCAGCCACAATAGCATCATTGGTTTGCTGTCTGCTCTTGCTGCTAGGCTCTCCCGCGTTGTGTGACACTGAAAACCTACAGAACAAAAGAGTTGTCTATTTACTAGACATTGATGGCACGATAAACCCTGCTTTAGCCGATTACATTACCAAAGGAATTCAAAAGGCTGAGGAAAGTAAGGCTGAATGCGTGATCATAAGGATGGATACACCTGGAGGAGTACTCAGCACCACCAAGACAATTATCAAAGAAATGGTCAACGCAAAGATCCCCGTAGTAGTGTATGTAGCTCCCAGCGGCTCGAGCGCAGCGTCGGCCGGGGCACTGATAACCGTATGCGCTGATGTGGCCGCCATGGCCCCGGGGACTAATATAGGAGCTGCTCATCCTGTCAGTGGCGGAGGACAGGAGATTGATTCAACCATGTCCGAAAAAATTATGAACGACATGACCGCCTATATTCGTGGGATAGTGGCGCAAAAAGGTCGAAACTCGGAATGGCCGGAAAAAGCCATCCGGGAAAGTGTTTCCATAACGGCCCAGGAAGCTCTAGACCTAAAAGTTATCGATTTGATAGCCGATTCCGTCCCGGAATTGCTGGTGAAATTGAATGGCCGAAAAGTGGACAAGGATAAGGTCCAATACATTTTAGATACTAAAGGAGCCAGGATCGAAAGAATTGTCCCCGGATTAAGATTCAAAATTCTGGATGTGATCGCAAATCCCAACATAGCGTACATTCTCATGATGGTAGGTGGACTGGGCATTATGATGGAGCTTTACAACCCTGGGCTGATATTCCCAGGTGTTGTAGGAGGAATTTGTTTATTGCTGTCCTTTTTCGCTCTGCAGGTCCTACCCGTAAATTATGTAGGAATTCTCCTGATACTCCTGTCGATCATTCTATTCATACTGGAACTCAAGGTTCAGTCCATGGGGTTGTTGTCTTTAGGGGCCGTAATAAGTCTAACGTTAGGGTCAGTTATGCTTTTTGATTCCACAGAAACAGCGATGCGGGTTTCCTGGTCGGTAATTATTCCCACCGTTGCGGCGGTTTCGGCGTTCTTCATAGTCGTGTTAGGGCTCGTAGTCAGGGCGTGGATGAAGAAGCCAAGAACCGGAGAGCAAGGCTTACTAGGGGAAATTGGAGTAGCTATTTCGGATATAGATCCATTTGGAAAGGTCGCTGTACACGGCGAATACTGGAACGCTCGCTCTGAAACACGCATACCCAAGGGCGAAAAAGTTGTCGTCACAAAAGCGCAAAATCTGGAGATCAACGTTTCAAGATACACCGGACAATAAAAATTATGTTCAACTCTCCAGGAATTAAGTCCATATTTCCGTTACGCAACTCAACTTCAAGGAGGACACCATGTACGGTCTAGGCATAATCATACTTCTGGCCATTGCCATCCTTTTTATGGCCATAAAAGTGCTCAACGAATACGAAAGAGCTGTTATCTTTCGGCTCGGGCGCATAATAGAACACAAGGGCCCTGGAATTATAATTCTTATCCCTGGGGTCGACAGGATGGTCAGGGTTAGCCTCAGGACGGTGACTATGGATGTTCCCCCCCAGGATGTCATCACTCGTGATAACGTATCTGTAAAGGTGAACGCTGTCATTTATTTCAGGGTCATGGAGCCAACCAAAGCTATCATAGAGGTCGAGAATTATCTCTACGCGACCTCGCAATTGGCTCAGACGACACTGAGAAGCGTATGCGGCCAGTCTGAACTTGATGAGCTACTTGCCGAGCGCGAAAAGGTCAACCTGCAAATTCAAGAGATCCTTGACAGACATACTGATCCGTGGGGAGTTAAGGTCAGTATGGTCGAACTAAAATACATAGATCTGCCTCAGGAGATGCAGCGAGCCATAGCGAAACAGGCTGAGGCTGAAAGAGAAAGACGGGCAAAAGTAATTAACGCTGAAGGTGAATTTCAGGCGGCGGCGAAACTTTCCGAGGCAGCGGTCATAATAGCCAAGGAACCTATAGCATTGCAATTGAGGTTCCTGCAGACCCTGGTGGAGGTTGCGGCGGAAAAGAATTCTACCACGGTCTTCCCTATACCGATTGATTTGTTCGAGCCATTCTTAAGAAAGATGAAGGAGAAGGACGAGAGTTAATTTCTTCGGCCACTCAGGCCGCTTGTGAAAGGATAGACCATGCCGGGAATACTTATTCGCTGGATAATTATGACTGTCACTGTGCTGCTTATATCCAAACTTCACCTGGGAGTCACAGTTGACGACACGGGCTCAGCGTTGGCGTTCGCCGCTATCCTGGGCATATTGAACGCCTTTATTAGACCGGTCCTGATAATTCTAACGTTGCCGCTAACTGTGGTAACCTTGGGGTTCTTCATCCTTGTAATTAATGCGCTGCTTTTCTGGTTTGTAGCCGGACTAGATGTGGGAGTGCACGTAGCCGGATTCTGGTCGGCTTTTGGCGCTTCTCTGGTTGTCAGTATTGTTTCCTGGTTTATCAGTTCGGCTATTTCCGGCGGTGGGGGAGAGAGAACAGTCCTAGTAACGCATTGGGGTCGCAATGTTGTCGATCTGAGGAGAGGAAGAGGGGGCCGATGGGAATGATGTTTCAGACGGCCAATGGAAATTTCGCTTGGGAGCCTCCACGCAGATGGGAGGGTAAGTGTCCGTTATTACCGGACTGGCCGAACTAAGAGAAAATCCTACAATTGTAGATCAATATGAGCGTCTGGGGCTTCTATACAACCAGGCTTCAATTGATACCGATTTCAGGGAATCTTGCGAAGTCCTTCATGGGGTTCTAGGCGATAGACTTACGACTCTATTCGGTCCTCAACACGGAGTCGGGTCGACAGAACAGGATAATATGATCGAAACAGGTCATTTCCTGCATAGAACCCTCGGCTTGCCCGTTTACAGTCTTTATTCCTCGAGCAGACGTCCATCTTCTGAGATGCTGGACAATGTAGACGCTGTACTTGTCGACATTCAGGATGTGGGCGCTCGCGTATACACCTTCTGCGCAACCGTAGCCCTTCTGATGGAGGAGTGCGCGGCTCAAGGGAAGCCGGTAATTATTCTTGACCGACCAAATCCGATAAATGGAACGAGCGTTGAAGGAAATGTTCTTGACCCCGAGTTCTCATCGTTTGTCGGTCCATATCCTTTGCCCATGCGGCATGGTATGACGGTCGCGGAACTCATGAGTTATTACAACGCGGAATTCCAAATAAATTGTGAGTTGATAATCGTTAAAATGAAGGGCTGGGACAGGACCTTCTACTTTGAGGACACGGGATTGCCATGGGCTTTCCCTTCTCCAAACATGCCGACTGTTGAGACGGCGATTGTTTACCCAGGGCAGGTGCTGCTTGAAGGAACCAACCTGTCGGAAGGTCGTGGAACTACCCGGCCATTTGAAATATTTGGGACGCCATTTTTGAACCCGGAAAAGATTGTTACGGATATTGATCCAAGATGTCTTGCCGGGGTTTGTTTAAGGCCCATCCAATTTAGGCCGGTCTTCAACAAGTGGAGTGGTGGATCATGCCTTGGCTTTCAAATCCATGTCACAGACAGAAATTTGTACCATCCTTACAGGACTACATTGGCGATTTTGTCGGCGATCATAAAGAATAGTCCGGACAATTTCCAATGGTCGGAGCCTCCTTATGAGTATGTCCGTGATAAATTACCGATAGATGTGATTTTGGGAGATCCGGAAGTCAGGAAATCGTTAGAACGAGGAGATTCGGTTTTTGTCATGGAAGAAATGTGGAAAAACGGCCTGGAGAATTTTCTGAAAATCAGGCGTGATTTCTTGATCTATTGAAAAGTTCGAACTACCTTTGAAATTGTGAACATTACTTCTTGAATCTGTACGCCCCACACCACGGACTGTTTCCATGAAAACAGCGCTATTTGTTCAATTACCACCACCAAGATTTGATTTTCAGGACCAAGGGGCGAACATCCCTTTGGCGGCCGGATTACTGGTGTCTTCTCTGAAGACGGGACTCCATTCGGGGATCAAAGTCGAAATACTTGATTCTTATACAGTTGATGTGTTTTGTGACGTTGGGATAATTCGGAACATAGTGAACCGAGCCCCGGATATTTTGGCTATTTCTCTGTACTTGTGGAATTCACAAAGAAGTCTCTTCATAGCGTCCGCGGTAAGACGCCTTTTGCCCAATCTGAAAGTTATGGTAGGCGGACCGGAAGTGTCAACGGACAACGATTGGGTTTTACGCCACCCTGCGGTTGATATGGCGGTCATGGGGGAAGGGGAAGCTCAATTTGAGGATGCTCTGCGTCAACTTTCCAGTGGTACATCGGGAAAGCAGAGGGGAAAACAAATCCCTTGCCTAGCCGCTACGATTTTCAGGCCAGGAAACGAGAATCAGACAGACTGGGATCTCGGCCTTTCCTCAAATCCGTATATAGATGGAACAATTGAACCGTCTCTCAATGGTTCAATATTCCTGGAAACAGTTCGAGGTTGCCCTTTTAAATGCAGGTATTGCTATTATCACAAGGCCTTTCGCTCCGTCAGAGCATATCCACTGTCCCTTGTGGACAAGGCGCTGGATTTTGCCTATTCAAGGGACAACTCTGTAAAAGAAATTTATCTTATGGACCCAACGTTCAATGCCAGACCCGACTTTCGCGATATTCTGAAATTAATGGTCCGTTTACGAGAGCAAAAGGATCTTCGTGTTCACACAGAATTGAGGTCGGATCTGCTCCTGGAAGGAGACATACAGCTTTTCAAGGATGCCGGGCTTGTGTCTGCGGAGATTGGGCTTCAGAGTGTGAATCCTAAAGTCCTGGCCTTGGCCGGCCGTTCCGGAGATCCGGAAAAGGTGCTGGATAAGACGGCTGAATTGGCTCGGTCCGGAATTGACGTCACTACCGGGATTATTCTGGGATTACCGGGAGACGATCCTGTGGGTTTTTCAGCGACCATGAAACGACTCAAAGAGACCGGGGCGTTTTCCGTAATCCAGCCTTTTACCCTCGCGGTGTTGCCGGGGTCTGATTTTCGCCGGGAATCCGGATCTCTTGGACTTCATTATGACAGTAGACCTCCATATTACTTGCATGAGTCGACAACTTTCTCGGCGGAATCGATGAAAAGCAGCCTAGATGAGTTTGAAGATACATTTGACATGGAACTTGATCATATCGGGCTTCCTTCTCTGGTGGAGTTTGGCAAGGAGCATGGAGGGTTTGGAGAGTCGAACAACTATGTCAGCAAGTGGATTATTAGTTCGGATGGTCTTCTCACGGTCTCACGTATGACATGGATGTTTGAACGGGCTACAAACCCCTTCACCATCTGGTTTAAAGGAGACGATGCGTCAAAATCCTACAGCTCCATCATCAATCTTGTGTCGACTTTCCTGGATCATAACCCTCACACGGTATTGCACATTGTGCTGGAGTTCAACGGTGGGATTTCACGGGAATTTCTTAGAAATCTTTCGGAATCGAGCGCCAATCCTGAAACCTATACCAACAAGGCGTTTTTCCCTTTATACCCAAAAGGATCAATTGTTTCGCCTAACGTGATCGTCATTGTTCCTTTGCCTGAAACCAGCTATGCTCTTGAACGAATAAAAAATTATTATACGACGGACGCCACGGTCGTATGGAGAGCGGACATTTCCAAAATTACGGATTATCGAAATCTCACCGTACCAATGCTTATTACAGGCCCAATTCCGTCCCAAGAGACTCTAAAGCGCTCTTTGGAAAAGGATCTCAGAAAAATGGCTGGAGAGCTGTTGGAAGAGATCATGTTTCTGAGCGCTGACGCCCAAAATTGGTGGGATCGTGACGTACGCGGGATCTCCATGGAGTCGAGACTGGCCGAGAGAATCGTTAAAACATGATAGGCTGCCCCTTTTTCCCAAATCATGATTCTGATTTTCAACGCTTGTGAATATGCCTGATTGAACCACGTATCTCTAATTCGCTGTCGCTAAAGAAATATTCTGATCCCAATCCCTACGACTTTAACATGGGAGGATGACCTCAAATCCCGCTTGCCTCACCATTTTAAGATCATCTTCCACTGACCGGCCACAGGTAGTCAGATAACCTCCTATTATCATACCGTTTGCCCCCGCTCTGAGGGCCAAACCCTGAAAGTCTCCCAGATTACGCTCTCTGCCTCCTGCTATTTTTATGGTCGCGTGGGGGAGAATGAGCCTGAACAACGCTATGGTCTTAATGATCTCCATAGGCTCAGGTGGCTCTGCATACTGAAGAGGAGTGCCGGGTCTCGGATTCAGGATATTTATGGGAACGCAATCCACGCCAAGTTCAGCGAGTGTGAACGCCAGTTCAATTCTCTGGAAGGGAGTTTCGCCAAGGCCGATTATGCCACCACAGCAAGCTGAGACTCCTTTGCTCTTGACAACCTTCACTGTTTCGACGCGTTTCTCATAACTATGTGTAGAACAGACTGAAGGATAGTATTCCCGACAGGATTCCAGATTGTGATTGTACCTTGTAATGCCTGCTCCAAACAATTCAGCGGCCCTGTTTTCATCGAGAAATCCCAAGGAGGCGTCGAGCTGGATGTCTACTTCGGATTTCACAGTCTTGATGGAGTCTATCAACACGGCGAAATCTTTGTCGTTCAAAGCCCCGCCGCTAGTTACCGTGCAGAACCTTCCAGCGCCGAACGCCTTGGCCGCTTTAGCCGCATTCAGTATTTCCTCTGTTGAACGCAAGGGGTAGACATCACCAGCGCTTTTGTGCTTGGCTGATTGGGCGCAAAAGACGCAGTCTTCCGAACACAGGCCTGACTTGGCGTTTATGAGGGAGCATGAGTCGAACTTGTTTCCCTTGAACGTTATTCTCAGGTGATCGGCCGCGGCCGCCAGTTTGATCAAAAGGCTATCAGAAACGGACAACAGTAGTTCCGACTCGTATCTTTCTATCTTGCCACCCGCAAGAATTCTCTCTTCAATTTCTTCAATCAGTGTAGCCAATGAGTTTTCATCCATAGTCATGTGAACCTCCACGAACATATTACCTTATCAAAATTATGGGTTAATCTGAAATTACTTTTAATCATGGCCGGCCGGTTTTTTTGAATCCAAAAGCTCGAGTCTGAATCAATATTAAATGTAGTCGGCGCGGGATCTAATGCTCTCAATGGAAGGGACAAGTCAAATGCGTATATTCGGCAGCACGGGTGCAGACATTATGAGAAGTCAATTGTATAGCTTGGGTAGAGAAATGGATAGCCTTTTTAACGGTCTGTCACAAAGCTCAAGCGCCTGGACCGCGGCTCCATGGAGAGACTCAAGACTCATGCCGCTTTTGAATGTCAAAGAAACGGTTGAGAGTTTCACAGTCACCTGTGAGATGCCGGGAATGAAGATTGATGATCTTGAGATAAAAATTGACGGAGAAACCTTGACGTTAAAAGGGGAGCGTAGGCCGGATCCTACGATTGCAGGCGGACGATACCACAGACGTGAAAGAGTGACGGGTTGTTTTCAGAGAAGTATCCGGTTGCCTAGAAAAATCGATGAGGACGCTGTGACTGCCTCGTGCAGAAATGGGGTTCTCAAGGTGACGCTGCTGAAAGAGCGGAAGCCTTTAACCAGGCAAATAAAGATAACAGCGGAGTAACGCCGAAAGATCTGATGTGAAATGGCTTATCTGCGACGCACAAAAAAATGATGTTTTTTGAATTTGCGAGGAACCTTTGTATGCACGGGTTGACAAAAACGGTAATAGTTAATATTTAATACTGTGTCCTTTAATGGAGCGCAGTAAATTATAATCCCAGGAATCAACACCTATTATGGGGACTAAACGGAGCGTAGGAATGACCTATCCTGTAGCGATCAATCAACTCGATCAGTTTTTGACTCAGGTCCGCTCTATCAAACCTCTTTCAGCGGAGCGAGAATTCGATCTTGCCGTTCGGTATAGAGAATCTGGAGACGTCGAGGCGGCTCACGAACTAGTCGTGTCACATCTGCCTTTTGTGGTGAAGATCGCATTTCAGTATCGACACTATATGTTGCCTGTCCAGGACCTGATTCAGGAGGGTTCTGTCGGCTTGATGAAAGCCGTTAAACGGTTTGATCCGGACAAGGGTTACCGTCTGGTGTCTTTTGCCATATGGTGGGTTAAGGCATATATAAAGAACTTCATTCTGAAATCGTGGAACCTGGTTAAACTCGGCACTACTCAGGCCCAACGGAAGCTTTTCTTCCGAATTGGTGACATCGGTGAACATAAGGACGGCGAATCCAGAGCCGAACGTATTGATAAGCTGGCCCGGGAACTTAATGTAAAAACTGACGACGTCATAGAAGTTGAGGCTCGTGTGAAGGCCAGAGAATGGTCCTTAAACGAGGCTCTCGGCGATGACAAGGATTTCACCGCCATCGAAATGCTTCAAGATGAATCCGATAATCAGGAAATCAGGATGATGGCCAAGGAGTCTGAGAAGGAATTGCATGAAGTTACCGGAAAGGCGTTGAGTAAGCTCGACGATAGAGAGCGTTTCATAGTTGAAAAAAGGTTCATGGATGACACTCCGTGGACTTTGCAAAGACTTGGTGAGCATTTCGGCACAAGCCGGGAACGTATGAGACAAATAGAAAAACGAGCTTTGGGAAAATTGAAGCGGGAATTGTCCACTACTCTTACTGAAGCCCCTGCATATTGATCCAACAGGCCCCGCTTCGAGTCGCTTATTAGCTAGACAGGCCGTTAGCCTTACAATAAGGCGGCGGCCTTTCTTGCTTTTAAGGAAATGGCTTATCTTAAAGCTAATTCTTCCCATAGGTTGTTGACTTTTATTAAAGAGAGTTCTATATCCCATTGGGCGCCGGTTTAATCACGATCCTTATGGTGTCTCACATTTGAAATTTAGTATACTCACGCTGACTATATTCTGTGTTCTTTGCTTTCCATTTGACATATGTATGGCGATTGTTAATGAAGGACAATCACAAGGCTCTTTTCGACCAGCCGAGGTTAACGGAGCCATACCGCCTCCGAAAGGTGTTGCAAATTCTCCAGGCGTGTTGCAAGACATGTCACAACCGACCGCATCAGAGTCATCGGCGCTGGAAATGCATTTCAGACGAGTTAGAGACGCTGAAATTGTTGAACATCAATATGCTGTGGACCAGGAAGAGGAGAGGGCCATTGCAAACGTGCGCGAGCTGGATCCTGGGAATGCCGGAAGGTGGTTAGCCGGCTTTATCTCTGCTAAACCGCTTAGTTGTCCTGTGAAAGAGCGCACAGAGTGGGTCGACGCGATTTTGTACGCCGTCCAGAAAAATGGTTTGCCCCTGTGTAAGGAAATATTAGGGCTAACGGCCTCAATAATATCGATCGAATCGAGTTTTCGGGCAGATCCGGCGGTTGCCGACTCTTCAAAGGCCGAGACTATATCAGGCCAGCTTGAGCGTGCGGAGAAAGAGCTTTTCCAAAAGTATGGAACGTGGTTGGCCATTCCTCCTGTGCCTCAGCTATATCAAAGATACAAGGACAGATATTATCCTGAACTTTTACAATGTCGAACTGAAGGAGAGGTCGAAAGTGTAGCCAGACATATTGCGGATGATCTAAAACGAGATGTTTCCGTCTTGCCGGATTTCATGAGAGGGTTGGTTAACAAAGAGATCGACAAGGTTGCACACGTCGTTAGGACGAAAGGATCCATGCAACTCAATTTTCCCAGGGCCAGGCAATTGATGAAGGAGAGGGGCGAGAGTTTCACTGACCAGGAATTGACCGATTATATATATACTATTCCAGGCGGAGTTGATGTTGGGGTTGCGGCTCTGAAACCCATGTTCATGCAATATGCGGCAACCTATGGTTCGACCTCGGATCTTGCATGGCTATTTTTTGTAGGTATGGATTACAACTATGGTCCTTTTTCCAGTCGGAACATGGTTGAACAGATACGTATCAGGGACTTATCTTCCTTTATGGATCTTCAAATCGATGGAGACCTGCTTCAATATGATGATAAGGGAAGACCGTCCCCCAAAGAATCCGAGTCCCTTCGAGCCACATCAGTCGCTTTCCCCGCACTACCCAAACACAAGATTTTTGATTCTTTTCTCCTTGAAAAAGAGCCTCACTATATTTACTCGGACATACATCACGCGATTCTTACTCAACATGCCTCCCGTTTTGGCCCGACCCCTTTTGCGGTTATAGGTGATTTGTGGATGGGAGAAAATTCTCAGATCAAGCACGGAATTACATTTAGGACGAAGACCTATCTGAACAAGCTTGACAAGTACCTTAACGCCATCCCCTGGGACAACTGACCCGAGGAAAACAGTCAGGGTCCAGCCAAGCGGCTAACACCCCGTGCAACCGGTCGAAGTTCGTGTAGCGACAGTTCCTCATACCTGATGAAGGATCTTGATGATTTTCGTTGCCGATTTGTCCCAAGAGAATTCCCCAGCCCTTTTCAATCCTTTTTCGATCAAGAATTCCCTCAAGGAGTCGTCCTTTTCCAGCGCCAGTATTGCCTCAGAGATTTCTTCCGTACTCTCGGGATTTACTGTCAACGCGCAGTTTCCTGAAACCTCACCAAGCGAGCCCTTATCTGAAGCTATTACAGGACAACCGCAAGACATGGCCTCTATCACAGGTAGTCCAAAGCCTTCGAACAAAGAAGGAAAGATGAGGCCTCTGGCTGCATGAAATAGGACCGCCAAGTCTTGGTCATCCACAGAGCCAAGAAATTTCACCCGTTCCTTGGTTCGACTCGCGGATATCAGAGACAGGATTGAATCGGTGAAGGCGCTTCTACGGCCTACTATGGCAATGGATAAGTCCAACTCGTCGGCAACGTTCAGGAACGCTTCAATAACACGAGGTGTATTTTTATATGGCTTTCCGTTGGTGATATGCAAAAAGAACTTCTTGCCGGCAAGTCCACAATAGTTGAGTTTATCCGCAGCCAACTGTTTATCAGGCGATTGTCGGAACAATTGGTCTACGCCGTGGTAGACCACATGGCAGTCTTTAATACGGTTAGGCCAAAAACTTGAAAGATCGTGACAAGTCGATTTTGAAGGGACAATTATCTTGTGGGCTTTTCTTACGGATAATTCCACAAGACCACGGAAATAAATTTTTCCAGCGATCATTCTTAGAGGTTTGCCCTGAGCTTGCGTCCATGTCTGATCAAACCACATTGTGTCATGTATGGTTATCACCCCTGGAGTTTTCATCAAAATAGGCTGGAGCATATGAGGGCTATAAAATATGTCGGCCCCAAGTTTGTCAATTTCCTTGCCAAGGCCAAAGACGGTGTAAGGATGGATGTGGCGATAGGGAATATCCAGAACTTCTATTGAATCCGGGATTTTTCTTCTAATCTCTTTCGAAAGATCTGATCGTATCAAAACCTGGAGAGAAAGATTCTGATCAGCGTCGGAAAGGGCCCTTATCAAATTGATGGCGACCCGTCCGGTTCCGTCCAGTTGATTAGGTATACATCTTCCATCAACTATGAGCTTCATGTCTTGGTGTTGACCTGTGAACTCCTATGTTCGGAGAAAAACGCGAGTAATTAAAAACTCGCGTCATCTCCATATATATATTTCTGATTGTCTTAAAGAAACTCGTGTTTTCAACTAACGCTCCACGAAATTTATTTCTTGGCCTTTTCCGCAAAATATCCAGCCGCTTCGTGAGGAAAGATCGCGTAAATGAGCAGTTCTTCGTCAGTAAGCCCCGGAAATTTGGCTTCCAATTCCGGCCACATGGGAGGCAACAACTCGGCCGGTCTTATTGAAATAGGTTTTTCGCCTTTTAGAACCCTTTCCTGTAATTCTTTGTTCACAGGAGCAGGCGTCTCGCCATACATCCCCTTCAACAGGTTTGCCGTATGATTTGCGATTATCTTGTAGCGGCCCAACAGCACATTGAAAGTCGCTTGAGACACTACAATTTGAGAAGTTGGCGTCACCAGAGGAATAAATCCGAGGTCCTCTCTAACCCTTGGGATTTCATCGACTATTTCATCCAGCCGATCAAGGGCGTTCTGAAGTCTGAGTTGGCTGGCCAGGTTTGACATGACACCACCCGGAATCTGGGTCACAAGCATTTTGCAATCAACTCCACTGTAAGGCGCCTCGAATTCGCTGTAAAAGCCTCTTACGGCCTTTGCTTCTTCCGCTGCCTTCGTCAGTTTTTTCAGGTCACATCCTGTGTTATAGCCGAAACGCTCGAGAGAAAAGACAAGTGATTCAGTGCAAGGGTGACCAGTACCTCCGGAGAATGGACTCAGGACAGAGTCTATCATTTCACATCCCGCTTCTACGGCCTTCAGGGCAGACATCATGCCCATGCCGCAATTGTCATGTGTATGAAGATGAATTGGCACTTTGACAGCCTTTTTCAGGCCGGTAACCAGTGCAAAAGCGGTTTGGGGATCTATCAGGCCCGCCATATCCTTGATGGCTATCTGGTCTACACCTTTGTCTTCAAGTTGACGGGCCTTGGAGACAAATTTTTCAATAGTGTGCACGGGGCTTATTGTGTAGCAAATGGCTCCTTCAGCGATCTTCCCGACAGACTTGACCGCCTTTATAACCATCTCGTGATTTCTCACGTCGTCAAGAGCGTCGAAGATCCTGAATACATCAATGCCATTCCTTGCAGAGCACTCGACAAATTTTTGAACGACATCATCCGGAAAATTGGAATAAGCGACGAGGTTCTGACCACGGATCAACATCATGTTCTTCACGTTAGGCATCACCTCTTTAAGTTTACGGGCTCGTTCCCAAGGATCTTCCCTCAAATAACGAACGCAAACGTCAAAGGTTGCGCCACCCCAGGTTTCAGCTCCATAAATCCCGCTATCCGCAAGTCTAGTCGCAACCCTTAGCAAATCATCCAGCTTGATTCTGGTAGCGACTTTGCTCTGAGATCCATCTCTAAGAGTGATGTCAAAAATTTTAACCGTCTTGGTGCTCTGATTTTCCATTTATTTCCTCCCTGGAGAAATCGGTATACCATTATCCTGGTTACAGGCTACATTAATCCAAAGGTTGACCTGGCCGGTGAGCGCGAATAAATCTGTCGTTTAACTGATTGTCACCCTGAAGATACCACAAGGGCTAACATGGGGAACTCGTGAGTTTACTTCACTCTGTTTTGTATACCACTTTTGATCATAATCTTAAACGGCTAATTTTCTCTTAAACTTTTCTTAATAATTTGTCCCTTTTGAGGGAAAAACGTTGTTACAAATTTCTTTTCTTCCTCCAAATTCTTAACGAAACCGTCCAATCGAGCCTCTCTTAATGAGTTCAAAATGGAGCCAAATATAGGACCCGGAAGATAGCCCATCTCTTTGAGTTCTTTTCCTGTCATGACAGGTTTCACATGTCTGAGGGTTATGATGTATTCCGATATAGCTCTTCTAACAGGTTCTCGAGACGCTTTTGCCATCATGAACAGGAGTGACTCGATGGATAATTTGCTTAGCGCCAAAAAAATCTCACTGGGTTTTACGATTTTGTCCCTTTCTAAAAGACCGAGCATCCATCTGAGTTCCCGTTTTTCTTTGACCAGGCGTTTCGTTTCCGGATCCGGCGCCGACAGCCTTGCCGCAAAAGATTGAAAATTCGACTCATCCAATGAATCAGTCATTGCCAAGAAATAAACCAGCCAAGCTTCAATTCTTTCGTTGAGGAAAAGGTATTTCCACCATGAAAGCACACCGGACACGGATTCCACAAGATCAGCAATCTTTTTGTTAACAATCAACCCCGGACACAGCGCATCGAGCACGCCCATACTTGACATTTGTTGGATGGCCGGGGAAGGATTCCTCTCGTCAAGTATGTGGAGCAGCTCATTTAAAAGACGTTTTCCTTCAACCCTGTCAAAAACCTCTAACTTGAGAGCCCCCTTTATCAGAGCTAGCGTGTGTTTGCCTATGTTGAAATTGAACCTGCTCGCAAATCGAATGGCTCTAAGAATTCGGGTGGGATCCTCGACGAAAGCCAGATTGTGCAAAACTCTGATTACTCTTTCTTTTATGTCCCTGACACCCCCGAAGAAATCTATCAGGTATCCCCATTCAAGGGGGTTGAGGCATATCGCAAGTGTGTTGATCGTAAAATCACGGCGGTATAAGTCACGTTTGATCGAACTTGTTTCAACTTGCGGCAAAGCTCCAGGACTTTCATAATACTCGTGCCGAGCTGTAGCCACATCGATCTTGAACCCATCTTCGAACAACATTACCGCGGTGCCAAACTTTTCATGGCAGCGGACGCGGCAGTTTTGATAAGTTTCCGCCAAGGCTTTTGCAAAAAGGATCCCATCGCCTTCGACGACCAGATCGATGTCTAAATTGTAAATTCTCAGAAGTAGGTCGCGAACGGCTCCTCCCACAAGGAAAACTTCGTAATTGAAATTTTCCGCAATCTGACCAGCCTTCTTGAGAATATCCAGGACCTTTTGCGGTGTCCTCTCATCAAGGAGTTTCCTGACACTCTTTCGTTTTTCCCGACCACCAGGGTAGTCGTCCGGGCTGGTGGAATCACTGGTTCGGGGAAGCTTCAGATGCTCGAGAAGGTCACTCCTCGATATTACACCTACCATCTGTCCTTCATCGATTACCGGAACCAATCGGTGACGACCATCTACAGTAATTCTCAAAGCACGGTCTATGGACTCGTCAGAAGTTACAAAAACAACCCCTGGATTCATGAAGTCTGAAACCGGATGGTTTTCCAGTCCGTGATGTCGGGCTTTATCGACTGCAGATCTATGGAGTATTCCTAAAACGGACTGGTTTTTTTCGACGGGCAGCGAGCTGATCTGGTATCGGCTCAGCAGAGCAGAGGCCTCCTCGATAGTCTGTTCAGGACCAACCGTAATTACGGGTCGCGACATGATCTCGGACGCTTTCTGCTTGGGATGCGCCCTGGAGCGTAGCTCGTTGAATACCCTATCTTTAACTTCATATAAGGACAAGTCCCTTATCGTAGCGCTTGCCGCTGATGGATGACCACCACCGCCGAATTCCGCTGCAATCTCTCCGACGTTTACTTCAGGAACTCCGCTGCGCGCAATCAGGTGTACCCTATCTTCCATTCTCACTATGGCTATCACAATGTCATAGTTTTCCATTTCCTTGAACTTGTGAACCAGAATCGCAAGGTCGCCCACGTACTCTTCAGCGTGGGCTGTGGCCACGATAGCCTCGATATTTCCAAAGCTGAAAACCTCGGATCCTTCTATGAGCTGATGCAGAATGTCGATTTGGTTTTTTGTCAAATCGCTGGTCATCATATTGGCCACAATGTTCAGGTTCGCTCCTCTCTTGAGAAGCCATTCAGCGGCCTGAAGATCTTCCGGTGTGGTCGATGAAAAAGTGAAGGAACCCGTGTCTTCGTAAATTCCTAATGCCAAGACGGTGGCTTCTTCTGCGTTGACCTGGATTTTCTTTTGACGAAACAAGTTTATGAACAATGTGACAGTTGACCCCACCCGTCTTATGACCTCAAGTTTCCCTTTGATGTCTTCTTCGGAATCAGGGTGATGGTCGTAAATGTGAATTTCCACCTCCCCGGAATCACAAAGCTGGGCCAATTTGCCTATGCGACTTCTTTGTCTTGTGTCGACAAGTATCAGTTTCTTGACTTTCGAAAAATCTAAATCCTTGACGCGGTCTATTGATAGTATGTACAAGGTTGATTCCATGAAGAAATCGCGCAGGTTTTTCTCCCGTGATCCCGGAAAGACCACCAAAGCGTCCGGATAAAGTTTCTTTGCGGCCACCATGGAAGCGAAAGCGTCAAAATCAGCGTTCAAGTGAGTTGTGATTATTTCCATATAACGAAATTTCCATTATTAGTTTTTAGCTTGGGACGTCAAAGTTAATCCGACGAAAAATCAATTACAGAAAACACTACCATGATCCTTCGCGAAAAAAAGTAAAAAACCTCGTTGTTCTTGATAAATCAAGATGATAGTATTCTTTTATCACAGAGAAACCATCACCAACGAGGTTAATTAATTATGTCACAAGGTCTTTT
>JBAZSD010000034.1 GCA_041662605.1 Desulfomonilaceae bacterium | reverse complement strand
CCAACGAACAATTCTCCGCATTGGGCATATTCGGCTGACGAGACATGCCCAGGGTAAACCATACTCGCTATGCAAACGCGAGAAAAATCGGCCGCGCAATCGGACATTATTTTTGGCAATCGCTATAGCGATCTATAAGCTAATATTCAGGTAATTACCGATGGGTCATTTGCTGAGACTGGAAGGGTAACGGATGAAGCAACTGATCAAAAAGCCCACCACCGGAAGGAACATTATGGATTTCAAAGCTACAGGCACACCGAAGTGATCCGCTACAACGCCCAGGAGAGTTACCCCTATTCCACCTGTTCCGATTGCAAAACCAGCCATTAGTCCGGAAGCTACACCTAAATTGTTAGGAAGAAGCGCTTGGGCCATAACTATGGTAACGGTAAAGCTCGAAATGAGAGCCATACCGACTATACCAAGACTCAAAAATAACATGACTCCATGTGTCACCAAAATTAGTGGAAACAATATACTCGTTAGGGCAAGGGAAAATATGAAGTATCGTTTGTGCCCGAACCTATCGGCCAAGGGAGCGCCGATCAGCGTTCCAATTGCTCCGCCGAACAGAAACGTGGATACCAGCGTTCCTGCGTAAAGTGGGTCCCCTTTCTCATAATCTATGTAGTAGAATGGGATGTAGGCCATAACACCAAAATGCGTCCATGATCGCATTATGACAGCGGCAATTATTAAGCCGATAGAGAGATATGTTCCTTTCTGGATACTTCGCTGAGCCGTGGTCTTGGATATTTGGGTTGGTCTGGAGCGTCCTATAGCTCCCCAGACAAAGGTCAAACATACAAGAAAAATCATTGCAAACACCAACATCAGGGGAAGATAATCGAGGCCGAAATGAGCGATAATAAAGGTTGGCGCTATCGGGCCTAAGGCTAGGCCAATGTTTCCGCCGATTGTAAACACCGCCATTCCAGTAGCCATCCTGCTTCCAGTTGAGAAACTGGCCGTCTTGAATCCTTCTGGATGATAACAGGCGATTCCAAGTCCACTCACGATTACCAACAGTAAAACTAGCCAGTAGCTGTCAGGAACAGCTATAAAGGACAAACCAAGACCAGCGCAAAGACATCCCAGCGGAAGCAGAAGAGGTTTTTCTTTCTGGTCCGAGAGATAACCGAAAAGCGGCTGAATCACAGAGGAAGTGATATTGGAGGCCATCATGATTGCGCCGGACATAGCGTAAGACAACAACAATTTGGCTTTCAGAAAAGGCAGAATAGCGGGCAAAGCGCTTTGACAAACATCTGTCGCCAAATGCCCCAACGACAGGACACATAAGATCTTTAAATTGAAAGGGTTGTAGACAGACGATTTTTCACTCATTGGGTGACTTCTCCACGAAGCTTCCATTTCCATCTCTAACCATCAGGAGTTACTCCATAAAAGTGGATTGTTCCCGACTCCGCAGGTTTTTAAACCGATGCCATCAAGCCTTTATAGCTCTGAGAAGAAGGTTGATCATTTGTTCCGTACTGGCGATGGTGGGCTGTTTTTTGGAGAGCATCATGCGAGCGAGCGCCTCATGCTCGAATGCCCCTTGAACGAGGTGGAGGTAATAGCTAATTTCGAAATCCTTTCGAAAATGGCCGCTATGCTGTCCGGCTTCAACAGTAGATCTTATCAGTTCCCAGAATCGCTGGGTGTTCAGATATTCCTGGGATTCATAAAATTTCGGATTCCTGTACAATTCCAGTATGAGCACACGAGTCTCCCATTCTCGAATCTGATAATCCAGAGCCCACCTTCTTAGCAAATATAAGAGGCGTTCATACGGATTTAATGCCCCAGAAAAAACGCGCTCCAACTCATCGGCCAATTCGATGAACCAGGTGCCCAAAACTGAGAGAAGTAGTTGCTCTTTGCTCTTGAAATATTGATAAATGGATGCTTCGGCTATGCCGACTTTTCCGGCTATTTCGGAGATAGTCGCGCCGCCGTAACCCTTTTTGCCGAATACTTCCGAGGCGACTTCCGTTATACTACGACGCCTGAGTTCTCCACGGCTAGGTTCATCGCCATTTTCATTTCCCACCGACTGCTCGCGCCTCCATATAGCCGCTTTGATTAATGAGAACAGAGCATCCGCAGCATCATTGGGATCATAGGGATCGCCGAAAAAAAGTGATCGTAAAACAATGCTGTCGATCGCTCCGAAAATCATCTCAAGGGCTAGAATAACTTCTATCTCAGGGTCCACTTCGTGGTCCCGTATGCCCTCTCTGATAGCCTCAACTGCGAAGGCGCTGTATTTTCGAATCATTTCATATGCAGGGGATTCGTAAAAAGCAGGTAATGTCCGGAGTTCGCGTAGCAAAATTGAGGTGTAGTTCTCATTGACGGAGAGATCCCTGAGTTGATGCCATAATAACTTCCTAATCTTGGGTTCGGCTCCCTTCATTCCCTGAAAATGTTCAGTTATGCCCGCCAGAGTCTCTTTAAGATGTCTTTCTGGAACTGTAACGATAAGGTTTTCTTTGGTTTTGAAATATTGAAATATAGACGCTTCATGTACCCCGGAGTCATTAGAAATATCAGCGATAGTCGTGTCGTGAAAACCGCGGGAGGCAAAGAGACGCTCGGCGGATTCTATTATAAGTTGGCGTTTTCTATCTGCCGAAGGGGTTCTTCGTTTTATGGATGGCGCCTTTTTGATACTGCTTCCAGGCGATCCGGTATAATTCATTATAAACTCCGGGAAGCGGATACAATGATCATTAGATCTTAGTTAAAAACCGAATACCATTCATATGATAGTGGGTCAAGAACTATCTTGGGCGCATCCTTTGGAAAGTATGGTAGAATTATATTTCATGGTTAAGCAACGGGTATTGATTATTTGTCCGATAATATTGGGCAGCGCTGCGGAAACTGTTTAACCGGTCAATAATCACTGGCGTTCGTCCACAGTTCAGCGGCGGAAATCCATTTCTGTGTCAGTAGAAAATTTCTTTGTAAAATACAACAAGTCTGTTAGCAAAAATCTTGACACCGTTTATATATAAGTTATATTCGTTATTAGAGATGTTGCCAAGTCTCGATCAATATAGACTTCAGAGCGTAGATGTAGCAGGTTCTTTAATCCTAATTGAGTTTTTGGGTTCCGAGGCCATTCAGAAAAGGCAGGACTATACGAGGTTAACAAGATGAGGTACGCAGAGACAGGATTTAATTTGGAAATCGATTTAACTCGGGGTAGCATCGACAGGGTGGCAACCGACCCAAGAGATACCGAACTTTACCTGGGAGGCTTGGGTACTAACGCCAAGATATTGTGGGATAGGGTTCCCCCTGAAACTGAACCCTTTTCTCCCGACAATCTATTAATATTCAGCGCCGGTCTCTTATGCGGGACCCCTGCTACTGGTTGCAACCGTACAATTGTTTCTACAATTTCTCCGCAAACCAGGTTAATGGCATTTTCGATGATGGGTGGATTCTGGGCGCCGGAGTTGAAATATGCTGGTTACGATAAGGTGATCCTTCGCGGCAAGTCCCCCAATCTGGTGTATTTGTGGATAAACAATGACAAAGTGGAAATCCGGGACGCTTCTCATTTGAAAGGCAAAGGCGCTGTCGAAACGGCGGAACTCCTTCGAAAGGAGTTGGAGGAGCCGAAAGCTCAAGTGGCTGCCATCGGCCTTGCCGGAGAAAACAGAGTCTATTTTGCTTCCATTGAGCAAGGGAGGTCCAGCGCCAGCCGGCAGGGGATCGGCGCAGTTATGGGAGACAAAGGGTTAAAGGCGATCGTTGTGCGTGGAACCAAGGATATTAATGTCGCCGAACCGGCTGAGTTTATGGCGCTCTGCAATGAAGTCCTGAACTATATAAAATTGCGGAATGAAAATCCGATTCCGGGTGTCATGCCCATTTTGGCAGGGCTTGGGTCGCCCCAAGAGATGAAGGTCCATGACGAAAAGTGGCACACTGAAAATTTTATGTGGGGAAATTCACGCGTCCGACGAAAAGATTTCTGGAATGACGAAATCGCAAAACAGTGGGCAGAGACTCTGGATAGTATGCGGACGAGGTTGATCAGTTGCTATAATTGCCCGATGACATGCGGCGCGACAATCTCTCCCCCGGGACATCCAACCTATATGATGAAATGCTTCTCGAAGCTCACTTATACCATGGCGGCCTTTTCAGACCTTGAGTTTGGTTTGGGTATCGCCCAAAGCGCCACTGAATACGGGGTGGACGGATTCTCAACCCCGCAAGTCATGGCCTTTGCCCTTGAGCTTTATGAGAACGGGATATTAACTGACGATGACTTCCCGGGAATGCCGTCCGACAACGAGGGAAGATTTTACTGGTTGCTGGATAGAATCGTCCGTCGAGAAGGAATAGGAGATGTGTTGGCCAACGGGACTTACTGGGCGGCCAAACAGATTGGTAAGGGAGCGGAAGCCTATGCTCATAATAACATCAAGAAACATGAGCAGCTTCCTCTCAAACTTTCAATGCTTAACCCCATCTATTTCCTAATGTATTCCACCGGCGAGAAGATTAACATTACCCAGATTGAAGGGCAATTCCCTCAAGCGCCTTTTTTTACAATGGAAGAGAGAGAAGACTTTGTAAAGGATTGGTTCCAGGTTCCTGATGAAAAGTTTAAGCAATATCTGCTGGATTGGGAACCACGAGGCGAAAAATCGATGCCCTATTACCCAACACCTCAAATGTGTTCTGACATTGTCGACTGGCAAGAGAGGATGCACTACATTGATGACGCTCTAGGGATGTGCGCCGGTTTATCGTCATTTCCCCTCAAGCCACCATATCATATACATAATTACCCTAAATTTATCTCAGCGGGCGCCGGAATCGATATGGATGAAGACAAACTAACTCAGGCGGCCAGGAGATACCGGACTTTGGTAAGAGCCAATAATATAAGAAGAGGCATGAGGAGGAAAGATGACGCTCCTCCACAGAACCATTGGAAGAAACGATTTCCGGAGCTGGAAAAGGAACTCCTGGATACATATTACAAATTCAAGGGATGGAACGAGCAGGGTATTCCCACCAAGGAATCTTTGCATGAACTGGGCTTGGATTACGTAGCTGAAGACTTTGAAAAAAGAGGGATCTACTCACAGACTGAAGGTAATTCTTCCAGTGAGATTCTGCCCGAAGCAAAGAACAACTAAAGTGAAGGTGTAGTAACCGTCATGGCTGAGAAAAAAAAGAAAATCGTTAAGACAATAAAGGTAGACGTCGATAAGTGTAACGGTTGCCGGGCCTGTGAGGTTGCCTGCTCGGCGTTTCACGCCACACCGAAGTACAGCGGCAATAATCCGGCCAGGTCTCGTATTCGGGTGATTCGTGAACCACTGAGAGACATATATATTCCTGTATACGCGGGTGAATATGCTCCAGCCGAATGCATGGGCAGAGACAAATATGTAATTGATGGCAAGGAATACGAAGAATGCGCTTTCTGCAGGGCTTCCTGTCCGTCAAGGGATATTTTCAAGGAACCCGATTCCAAACTCCCTCTCAAATGCGATATGTGCCAAGACGATCCGACGCTGGAAAAACCCCTGTGTGTTCAGTGGTGCCTGGCCGACGCCCTGACTTATGAAGAAAGGGAAGAGGAAGTAGAAGAAGAAGTGAAGCTGGAGGACGTAGAGATAGGTCTGGAATCCATGATCGACAAATATGGCTGGGAGAAGATCATGGATACTGTTTCCCGGATGTCAGCGTCAAAGAAGGGCTGAAACATTAGGCCAAAAAAGAGGAACGAAAACAGTGGAGACTGTAACCCCCTATAAAGAAATCATCGATGTCATCAAAGCTAGCGGCGGGGAAGCATTTAAAAGATGCTTCCAATGCGGATTATGCGATAGTGTTTGTCCCTGGAACAGGTTCACAACTTTCAGCATGCGCAAGCTGGTCCGAGAAGCGACGTTTGGTTTGACCGAGATCGAAAGTGAAGATATCTGGCGTTGCACGACCTGCGGAAGATGCCCCCAGCAGTGCCCCAGGGATGTAAAACAGATAGAATCCGGGATAGCCTTACGACGGATTGCGAACGAATATGGGGTTTACCCTGCCCCTGTTAAGACAGTCCGCACGATAAACGCAGGCCTTGTTGGTCAAGGAAACCCATTCGGTGAGGATCGGGAAAAGAGAGGGGCCTGGGCTGAGGGTCTTTCTGTAAAACCATTCGCCGAAGGGATGGAAATTCTCTATTTTCCCGGCTGCTATCTCTGCTATGACCCAAGGTTGAAAAAGGTGGCTAAAGCCACAGCGAATATTCTCAATCTGGCGGGAGTAGATTTCGGTATACTTGGATCCCAGGAGAATTGCTGCGGAGAAAGCATTCGCAAGACGGGCGACGAGGAATTATTTAAGCGTCTAGCCAGAGAAAACATCAAAACCTTTATTGATAATGGGGTCAAGAAAATCCTCGTTTCGTCACCTCATTGCTACCATACCTTCAAGAACGAATATCCTGAATTCAGGGTAAACTTTGAGGTGGTTCATATCTCACAGTATCTGTTCGAGTTGTTGAACGAAGGTAGGCTTCAGCTTAAGAAAGATTATCCGAAGAAGGTAACGTATCACGACCCTTGTTACCTTGGCCGACACAACAGTGTGTATGATGAGCCGCGAGAGGTTTTAAAAAAGATACCGGGTTTAGAGTTCATCGAGATGATTGAGTCCCGCTCAGATAGTCTCTGCTGCGGAGGCGGAGGCGGCAGGGTTTGGATGGAAACTCAAAAGGGTGAGAGATTTTCCGATCTAAGGATAGAACAGGCTCTCGGGGCCGGGGCCGAAGTGCTCGCTACTTCCTGCCCTTATTGCATTACCATGCTTGAAGACAGCAGGACAACCATGAATCTCGCTGAAAAGATTGAAGTGAAGGACATCACGGAGATTATCCAGGAATCGATTTAGGGGACTGAAAGACCCTGACGAGGTGATATATAGTGGAAAAAGAACAAGTTGTGGAACAGATGAGTTTCCGAGAGAATAATTTTGGAGACGTAATGGTTGTTGGTGGCGGAATCAGCGGCATTCAAGCCTCTCTTGATCTTGCCACGGCAGGGTTCAAAGTCTACCTGATCGAAAAAGGGCCAAGCATTGGCGGTCATATGGCTCAGTTGGACAAGACCTTTCCCACCAATGACTGCTCCATGTGAATACTCTCACCAAAGCTGGTCGAGGTCGGCCGGCACCCAAATATAGAGATCCTCACCTATACTGAAGTAAACAGTGTAGAAGGGGAAGTAGGAAACTTCAAGGTATCCCTTACCAAAAAGCCGCGGTATATCCGTGAGGATAAATGCACGGGTTGCACCACGTGTGTAGAATATTGCCCCGCAAAATATCCTGATCAATATAATCAGGAAATATCCATGAATAAAGCGGTGCATATATACTTCGCTCAGGCGATTCCCCTTATTGCGTATATTGATGAAAGCTGTCTTTACCTTAAAGAGAATAAATGCCGTATTTGCGAAGGAGTATGCAAGAATAACGCAATAGATTTGAACCAGACGGCGGAGAAAAAAGAAATACAGGTAGGCGCCATCATTCTGTCTCAGGGGCTTGAGCCATTTGATCCGAAGGTGAAGAAGGAGTACCACTACGGGGATTTCGCCAACATAGTAACCAGCATGGACTATGAGCGGCTGTTATGCTCAACAGGGCCTTACCAAGGTGAGATACTACGAGCTTCCGACATGAAGCATCCCCATAAGGTAGCCTGGATTCAATGCATCGGTTCCAGACGGGTTACTCCGGGCGATAACAGCTATTGTTCAGCCGTATGCTGCACCTATACCCAGAAACAGGTGATTATAACAAAGGATCACGACGCGGATGTGGACTGCACAATCTTCCATAACGATGTCCGGGCCTATGGGAAGGATTTCGAGCGCTACTACGAAAGAACGGAGAAACTCCCAGGGGTTAGATTCATCAGAAGCTACACATCGATAGTGAGAGAGGACCCTGAGACCAAAAATGTCACGCTGAGATACTCCACATACGAAGACGGTGTAAAGGAAGAAGAATTCGACATGGTGGTGTTGTCCGTCGGATTGAATCCTCCCGCTAATGTGAAGTCCATTGCAAACACTTACGGTATAGAACTCAGTCCTCATGACTTTTGCAAGATCAACCCTGTCAATCCCATGACTACGAATAGACCCGGGATTTTTGTTAGCGGGGGTTTACAGGGTCCTGTTGATATCCCTGAATCGGTCTTCAGCGCCAGCGGAGCGGGCTCACAAATCGGTGAACTCCTCAATTTCAGGCGAGGAAATCTTGCCAAGGAAAGGTTATATCCGCCTGAAAGGGATGTCTCCACTGAGGAGCCAAGGATAGGGGTCTTTGTATGTCATTGTGGGGCCAATATTGGAAGGATAGTCAATGTTCCTGAAACAGTCGAGTATTGCAAAACGCTGCCGAATGTTGTCCATGCGCAGGAACAGCTATTTTCATGCGCTACTAACTCCGCCAAAGAAATAACCGACATTACTAAGGAAAAGGGGCTCAACCGGGTGATTGTCGCGGCATGCAGTCCCAGGACCCTTGAGCCGCTCTTCCGGGACACTCTTCGGGAGGCGGGAATTAATCAGTATTACCTCGAAATGGCTAATATCAGGGAGCATAACTCCTGGGTCCACTCCAAAGAAAAAGAGGCGGCCACACAGAAGGCAAAAGATATCATCCGCATGTCGGAAGCGCGGGCTTGCAGGTTGGAGCCATTACAGGAATTTGATCTGCCGGTGAACAAGGCCGCTCTCGTTGTAGGTGGGGGCGTAGCCGGCATGAATTGCGCTATCTCCATTGCCAATCAGGGGCATAATGTGCACTTGGTGGAAAAGAATTCAGAGCTTGGAGGAATAACGCGAAGGATTCATTCAACACTGGATGGGCTGGATGTTCAGGATTACCTGAGAGATCTGACAACAAAGGTGTATCAGCACCCCTTAATTCATGTCTATCATGATGCGACAATCACGGACGTTAAGGGTTATGTTGGGAATTTCACGACCGATGTGAATTCTGAAAAAGGGTTCACGGAGATAAAACATGGGGCTGCGGTCCTTGCTATAGGCGCTGATCTATATACTCCCTCCGAATACCTTTACGGGGAAGATGACCGGGTAATGACCCACCTTGAGTTGGAGGAGCGGATCTCCAAAGCAGATGAAAAAATAGCTAATGCGCAAAGTCTCGTGATGATCCAATGCGTAGGCTGTAGAAATGAAGAGAGAGATTACTGTAGCCGGTTATGTTGCAGTGAGTCTGTAAAGAACGCTTTGAAGCTGAAAGAGATAAATCCCGAGATGGACATTTACATACTCTTTCGGGATATGCGGACCTATGGGTTCAATGAGAATTATTACCGTGAGGCTTCAGAAAAGGACATAAAGTTCATCCGCTATGAGCCGGAGGACAAACCTGAAGTTGAAGCCGGAGAGTCGGACGAGGGTCGGCCTGTTCTAAAGGTCGCGGTGACCGACTTTGTTTTGGGTAAGAAACTGTTACTGGACGCCGACATTGTCGCTCTGGCCGCTGCTATAATTCCCTCGGAGGCGACAAAGGAAATCGCCGGGTTATTCAAGGTAACTTTGAATCCTGATGGTTTCTTCAAAGAAGCCCATGTCAAATTGAGGCCTGTTGAATTTGGCACGGACGGCGTTTATCTCTGCGGATTGGCTCATTATCCCAAGTTCATACAGGAAACGGTCAACCAGGCTTATGGAGCCGCAGGCCGGGTTCTAACGCTCCTCACCCGCGATACCGTCGTGGCGTCCGGCTCTGTGGCGCGGGTCGATGAGAATAGATGTGTTTCCTGCGGAGCATGCATAACCGCATGTACGTATGGCGCTATACAGTTTTGCGAAACCCCGCAGGGCAGAAAGGCCAGGGTTAACCCTGTCCTTTGTAAGGGAGATGGTCTGTGCAACACAAAATGCGCAACCAATGCCATACAACTGAAGCACTACACTGACGAAGAGGTCTTCGGCGCAATTGACGCCGCCTTTCCAGAGGAAGATGTCATGAGGCCGATGGACGCCGCTGTTGGAGATGTGTAGGAAAATACTTATGAACAGAGCCTGGATTACCAATTACGAGGTGAGAACGTATGAGCGCAGGACTTGAATTCAAACCAAAGGTCTTAGGGTTTGTGTGCCATTGGTGAGCGTACGGCGCAGCCGACTTAGCTGGAGTTTCCAGAAGTCAATATACAACTGAAATGAGACTTATTCGCGTCATGTGCTCCGGTCGAGTTGATATGGCGCATGTGTTCCGGGCTTTTTCAAAGGGAGCGGATGGAGTCTTCCTTGGCGCCTGCCATTTAAATGAATGTAACTATATTACTCATGGGAATTACCATGCATTGACCATGGTGAGCCTGGCCAGGAAATTGCTGGAACGCATAGGGTTGAATCCGGAGAGATTGAGGATCGAATTTATGTCCGGTAGTGAATCCAACCTTTTTGTCGAAGGAGTAAATGGTTTCGTTAGGAAGGTTAAGGAGTTGGGACCCCTTGGCCGAGGGGAAGGCCTGAACGGTAAGGAATTGACGTTCAGACTGAAATCGGTTACCCAGCTTATCCCGTACATCAGACTGGTGGAAAGGGAAAGACTGCGACTTCCTGCCATGCCGGAAGAAGAATACCGCAAATACTTCGACAGTCCTGAACTGAACCGATTATTTGAAGAAACAGTCGGAGATAAATTAGCAATAACCCAAATTGTGTCGCTCCTGCGGGAAGGGCCCCTGTCAACCGCGGAAATTGCAAAGAATTTAGGCCTGACCCCGTCTAAGGTTTCAAAATACCTTAATGCCTCATCGAAGCAAAGATTGGTCCGATACGATGAAAGCCGAAAGCGCTTTGCCCTCGCCTGAGGCGCAAGAGCAGGCCATGAGTCAAAAGAAAGAAGAAGATCAGGACAGAGGCTATGGACAAAGAAAGAATCGACCAGATAATCGAAAAATACAACTGTGATCCCAGTTATCTCATTCAGGTGTTACTGGACATTCAGTCAGAAAATAACTGGCTTCCTAAAGAGGCGTTGGAGAGGGTGGCTGAAAGATTGCAGGTTCCCATGACCCGGATACAGCATATCGCTACCTTTTATAAAGCCTTTAGTTTGGTTCCCAAGGGACGCCATCAAGTTCACGTTTGTGTCGGAACGGCATGCCATGTCCGGGGCGCGTCGCGTGTGCTCGACACGGTGCAAGGCCTGACGGGAATTGAACCGGGCGAAACAGATCTGGATCTTAAGTTCAGCCTGGAGACCGTTAACTGCCTCGGCTGTTGCGCTTTAGGGCCGGTGGTGGAGATTGATGGAAAAACACACGGTAAGATGGCTCCGGCGAAGACCGCAGACGTGTTAAAAAACTATGATTAAGGAAAGACTATGCCTCGGATAAATTCACCTGCTGAATTGGAAGCATTCAGAAGTAACCTCCTCTCGGAAAGAGATCCCAATAAAACCTGTATTACGCTCTGTTCCGGATCCGCTTGCCATGCTTCCGCAAGTCGGGAGGTCGCTGAAAGCATCCTGGCGGAAATAGAAAAACAGGGTTTAGGCGCTGAGGTGGATTTCAGGAGGACCGGTTGCCACGGCTTTTGTGAGCGGGGCCCTATCATTGTAATTCGCCCCGAGGAAATATGCTATTTCCAGATAAAGCCTGAAGATGTTCCTGAAATTATCTCCGAAACCATAAAGGATAAAAAGGTCATCGAGCGTTTGCTCTATACCGACCCTGTTACCAATGAAAAGATAATTCATGAATCTGACATCCCCTTCTACAAGAACCAGGGCCGTATTGTTTTCGGTTCCAACGTCAGTGTTGATCCCAAGAATATCGATGACTATCTGGCGATTGGTGGCTATTCCGCTCTGTCCAAGGTTCTTTCAGGGATGACCCCCGACCAGGTGTTACAGGAAGTCAAGAAAGCAAACCTCAGAGGTAGGGGAGGCGGCGGTTTTCCCGCAGGGAATAAGTGGGAAGGATCCCGTAATGCCCCCGGCGAGACAAAGTATGTGATCGTCAATGCGGACGAGGGGGACCCCGGAGCGTATATGGACAGAAGCCTTCTCGAGGGGAATCCTCACTCAGTCCTCGAGGGGTTGACCATTGGCGCCTATACCATAGGCTCACACGAGGGGTATATTTATGTGCGACAGGAATATCCCTTAGCTGTAGAGAATGTCAACATAGCTATCCGGCAGGCTGAGGAGTATGGCCTTCTCGGGAAAAACATTCTTGGCTCAGGCTTTGATTTCGTTGTCAAAGTGCACAGAGGAGCCGGCGCTTTCGTGTGCGGCGAATCAACCGCTCTGATGACAGCGTTGGAAGGCCGGGCAGGAGAGCCCAGACCCAAGTACATCCGCTCCAATGTTGTGGGCCTCTGGGGCTGCCCCAGCGTTTTGAACAATGTCGAGACCTGGGCCAATGTGCCGCTCATTATCAATAACGGAGCCGACTGGTTTACTCAGTTTGGAACGGAAAGCAGCAAGGGCACGAAGATTTTCTCCCTTGTCGGTAAAATAACCAACACAGGCCTCGTGGAAGTACCTATGGGGACACCGTTGAGGGATATTATCTACAATATTGGCGGCGGAATCCCTGGAGGCAAGAAGTTCAAAGCGGTGCAGACAGGAGGACCGTCCGGCGGATGTCTCCCTGAGGAAATGCTGGATTTACCGGTTGGTTTTGATGAACTCACCAAGGCCGGGTCAATGATGGGCTCAGGTGGGATGATCATAATGGATGAAGACACGTGTATGGTAGATGTCGCCAGGTACTTCATGGAGTTTCTTACTGATGAGTCATGTGGCAAATGTGTCCCGTGCCGTGAGGGTATGAGACAGATGCTTAAAATTCTGACAAACATCACCAAAGGAAAAGGAAAAGAGGGTGATATCGAGCTTTTGGAGCAGCTAGCCGAAACAGCCAAAGAAGCTGCCCTTTGCGCTTTAGGTAAGAGTTCTCCTAACCCCTTTTTGAGCACGCTGCAACACTTTAGAGATGAATATGAGGCGCACGTCAAGGAGAAGCGATGCCCGGCCCTCTCGTGCAAGGAACTGATCAATTTCTATATTGATCCCGAGAAGTGCCAGGGTTGCGGGACTTGCGCGAAAAAATGCCCTTCAGAGGCGATCATAGGTGGCAAGAGCATGATTCATATTGTGGACCAGGAGAAATGCACAAAGTGCGGAACCTGCTTTGAAGTGTGCCCTCCCCGTTTTCGTGCGGTGAGAAAAATCTCCGGCGAGCCTGTTCCGCCCCCGATCCCCGAAGAAGCTCGAACGATAGTTAGAAAGAAAAAAGAAAAATGAGCGAAATCCTGTTAACAATCGACGGAAAAGAAGTCAGGGCGAAGCAGGACATGACTCTTTTAGAGGCAGCCCGAAGCGCGGGAATACCTATCCCCACTCTATGCCACCACGACAAACTGGAACCCTATGGGGGCTGTCGACTTTGTATAGTGGAAGTGGAAAGTCGTGGCTCAAAAAGAATGGTTGTTTCCTGTGTTTACCCTGTGGAGAAAAATATAATCGTAACAACCAGATCCGAGAAGATAGATAGAATTCGCAAAATGATCCTGGAACTCCAACTGGCTCATGCTCCTGATTCATTCGTATTGCAGGATCTGGCTAAAGAGTATGGAGCAGACAGAAACCGCTTTGAAAAAGAGCCCTCCTTTTGCATTCATTGTGGTCTTTGTGTCAGATACTGCGCTGAGGTAAAGAAAAAGAACGCTGTCGGATTTGTCGATAGGGGAATCAGAAAAGAGATATGTTTCATTCCAGAGATAGCCTCTAAGGAGTGCTGGAACTGCAAGGAATGTTTTCCCCTTTGTCCTACAGAGGCGCTACAAGCAGCATACGTTTTAATCGAATCGCTCGCGTTTCCTTCAGCTTCAACCCAATCGGTGTCAGAGGGATAGGAGCAACTCCGCCGAGACTTGTTATAAGCGGTCTCATAAATGATTGGGCCTCTTGGTTTCAGGTCGATTTCACTCAGGGCAGAGATGCCCTGTAGAGGCCATAGTGGGCTTCAAATGGTACTTGTCGACTCCAACATTGATGCAAATCGTTGACGACTTATTCTAAGGTAATTTCGATCCCTCGAGAATATTTCAAATGTAACTGTGTCGTCATAACCGATACTTTTGAGAGTGTCCGCAACTCGTGAAAAATCCACGGTTCCGGTTCCTATTGGCAAGTGGTTATCTTCTTTGCCGAAATTGTCGCTAACGTGAACATGGCCCAATTGCCCTGAGAATCTGGAAATTAACTCAAAGATTCTTTTGCCACTGCCATTCTTGATGTTCGCATGCCCTGTGTCCAGTGTTAACTTCAAGCTGGGAAAACGCTTGAAAATTTCCTCGAAATCGTCGGGTTCTACTAACATATGAGTTTTGGCGAACATATTTTCGATACATAGCGTCAATCCAAGATCTTCAGCTTTTCTGACAATTGCGGTAAGGCTTTCCAAACCGTAACCTTTGGCTTGGTCGTAAACAAACATCCCGAGCCCGGTGAGATAGGGAGGGTGTAAAACAACCTTCAAAGGACTAAACTCAGCGGCAACCTCAAGGGAGTCCAAAACTTCTTTGACCGATGCAAGCCGAATGCTTTCGGTGAGATCAGCGATACTTACGAACGTTGGCAGATGACAGATCACTTTCATTCGCCTGTCTTTCAGGGCATTAGAGAGTTCTTTTTGCTGGCTTTTCAGTAACAAGTGGTGTGATTGAGGCGGATCCATAGCCAATTCAACGTAATCAAAACCCAAGGCGGCAATCTCTTTTAATTCTTGAATCACTGGCCTCACCGGGAAATTCATAGCTCCATATCGCATGTCGCCCCCTTTACTTTGTTTTTCATATAATACCAGTTTACTTATGAAAAAAGGAGCTTTCTGCTTCTTAGGGTAGGACATCTACCTAGAAAACACGTTTTTATTTTTGCAACTACCGAAAAAGCGCCAAGGGCTTGACTCAAGAAGCCCGGATGATGTCTACTTTATTACATTGGAACCTCGGGTAACAGCGTCAACGACCAGTCCAGGAGGCAATATGAAACGGCTTTACAAACTAATCACCCTCTGCCTATTGACGTTTTTGGCCATGGCGTATGGGGTTGCCGCCACCAAGTTCCTCACCATCGGTACAGGCGGAGTTACCGGGGTCTACTATCCCACGGGTAACGCCATCAGCAAATTGATGAATGAAAAGAAGAGTATTTACGGCTTCAAAGTGACTGCCGAAGCAACTGGAGGATCAGTTTTTAACATTAACGCCTTGGGCGTAGGTGACCTCGATTTTGGGTTATCCCAGTCCGATAAGGCTTCCCAGGCATGGTCTGGCCAGGAGGAATGGGCAGAAAAAGGCCCTAGAAAGGAACTCAGGGGAGTGTTCTGTCTGAACTCAGAAACCGTTTGTCTTATAGCCTCTGTCAATAGCGGAATAAAATCATGTTCGGATTTGAAAGGCAAAATAGTTGGCGTGGGTAATCCAGGCTCAGGAACGCGGCAGAATGCGCAGGATGCGCTTTCAACTTGTGGGCTCAAGTTCGATGACCTGGCCCAGGCGGAAGGTATAAAGCCTATAGAAGCCGCATCGTTACTCCAAGACGGTCGTCTGGACGCTTTTTTCTACACGGTAGGGCACCCTAACGGCTCTTTAAAGGAGGCAGCAGCCGGTGGAACCAGAGTTCGATTTATCCCATTTCATGATGTAGAAGCGCTCCTTTTGAAAAACCCTTTTTACAGTAAAGCATCTATACCGGTTCGTCTCTACTCTGGGTTTGATAACTCAGAAGATGTCCCAACATTTGGTGTAAGAGCCTGCTTCCTTACAACAGACAAGATGTCGGATACAGTTGTGTATAGCATTACAAAGGAAGTGTTTGAAAATTTTGACACATTCCGAAATCTTCACCCTTCTTTTTCCAATCTGAAAAAAGAGGACATGGTTACAGATTTACCGGTTCCGTTACATCCCGGAGCGCTCAAGTATTATAAAGAAGTCGGGCTGGGCGCCAAGACAAAGGCAAGATGATTTATCTGGGGCCTAAGAGTTCATCCAAGGCTGACAGAAAGCGCTCAGCCCTATCGCTGCTACATGTAATTGACTCGTACAAGGACTAGAACCTCCTGATCATGGCACAACAGAAAATTCAATCGCAGAGAGAAACTCCAAAAACCGCTGAGCTAGGTCCCTCTATCTCAGGACTTGCCTCGCAAAAGGAAAGTTATGTCTCACTCATTGGAGCTATCGCCCTAAGCTGGTCCATCTTCCAACTCTCCATTGCTAGTTGGCTCATCCTAGACAGCCTCGCGGTCCGAGCTATTCACCTTGGTTTTGCCATGCTGATCGTTTTTCTCGCCTACCCGTTCGGTAAACTACGAGCAGGAAGAATGTTTCAAGAACGACTAGGCCTCCATCGTTTTATTCGGGCGGTTGTAGCCGGGTTGGCATGTGTGTCAGCCACATATATCTTACTGGATTACCACGGAATCAGCTTACGCCAGGGGGCGCCTCTTGGACGGGACGTTTTCTTCGGAACATTATTGTTGATCCTTCTCCTTGAGGCGGGAAGAAGAGTCATAGGCCCTGCTCTTCCGGCAATATCCATTTTCTTTCTCGGCTATGCGCTATATGGGAGTCATCTTCCTGATTTCCTTGCTTTCAAGGGAGTTTCTCTGAGTCGTCTTCTCGGTCAAATTACAATGTCTACCGAGGGAATATACGGTATACCTCTGGAGGTGTCCGCCAATATTGTTTTTTTGTTTGTTCTTTTCGGCGCTATGCTTGAAGGGGCCGGAGCCGGAAATTATTTCATTGCTGTGGCGCTATCGCTTCTCGGTCGATTTCGAGGAGGTCCGGCAAAGGCCGCTGTTCTGGCAAGTGGCTTAACTGGCATGATTTCAGGTTCTAGCATAGCCAACGTCGTGACCACGGGAACTTTTACTATACCTCTCATGAAAAAAGTCGGTTACCCGGCCACAAAGGCGGCGGCAATAGAAGTCGCGGCCGGTATTGACGGCCAATTGATGCCTCCAGTAATGGGAGCGGCGGCATTCATAATCGCAGAATATGTCAGCGTTCCTTACGTTGAAGTTGCCAAAGCCGCCTTGATTCCAGCGATGGTTTCTTATGCCGCTCTTTTTTACATCACCCATGTGGAAGCTTGCAAATTGGGAATCATGGGGATGGACAGGGACGAGATTCCCCGGTTCAGAAAAGTCTTTTTCAGTGGACTGCACTACCTGATTCCGCTAGCCGTTTTGATCGTAGAGTTGATTTATTTCAGACATTCCCCGCAATTGGCGGTTTTTCGCGCCATCTTGACGCTGGCGCTTATAGTTGGACTTCAGCACCCCATTGAAGCGATATTAAAGGGGCGTCCTGTATTATCCGGCATAAAAAAATCGGCTGAGATTCTGATTGATAGTCTCATTGGCGGCGCACGCAACATGGTCGGTGTAGCCATAGCCACTGCATGTGCAGGGATCATTGTTGGAGTGGTGACCTTAGGGTTGGGTGGCCTGGTAACCGAGGTTATTGATCGTCTTAGTGGAGGCAATCTTTATTTAATGCTTCTGATTACTGCGTTCGCGTGTCTAATAGTCGGCATGGGTTTACCTACAACGGCCACCTATATTGTAGTGGCTTCCTTGACGGCTCCGGCCATGGTGCTTTTAGGTGAGGCCAACGGCATTATCATTCCTCTCATGGCGGCCCACCTTTTCTGCTTCTATTTTGGAATACTGGCGGATGACACCCCCCCTGTTGGCCTGGCGTCTTTCGCAGCCTCAGCCATTGCCGGTTCTCAACCAGTGGCTACAGGATTGCAGGGGTTCATGTACCATATCCGTACAGCAATTCTGCCATTCATATTTGTTTTCAACCATGATCTACTTCTCATGGGTGTTAATACTATTGCCCAAGCAGTTCTTATCCTTTTTTCATCCGTCTTGGGAATGCTGGCTTTCGTATCCGCAACCCAAGGTTGGTTTGTGACATCAAACCGTTGGTACGAGGTTCCATGCCTCCTTGCTGTAACTCTAACCATGATGAGACCTGATTTGACGGCGTCTTGGCTCGGGCTTGCCGACACATATAAGTACGTAATGTTTTTTCCAGGGGTAGCGCTATGGTTAGGCATCTATCTTATACAACGCCGCCGAGCGACAAATGTTTCGAGTTCTGGTCGAGTTTCGGGGCATCCCCATTAGCCCTGCTCCCCAGCCGAGGATCTGTTAGAGAAGTCACGTAAAAAATAAGATGATGTTGGTTTTGGCGATTATCTCAGGATACTCAATCAGCTCCTTTTGTGGCTGCAGGCTATTTTCTTGACTCGGTTTCATAACGGAATGAGACGCGGGGTGATCATTATCCTCACGCTGAGGGGAGTCGAGCTATCTCGACGCATAATACTCATAGGCCCTGAAAATTCCAAGAGAGGGCAGTGGAACGGTACCAATTCGCAAAGACGTCTTCCCCATATTAGACAAGACCATGAAGCTCAAATTGTTCAAGGCAGAAAAAATGTTTGGGTCTAACAATGGTTTCCGATTACGGATTCTATAAAAAATCCCTGGAACATGGCTATTGGGAATATCAGCCTCATTCGGCTCCAGCTTTTCATGATTTACACCACACTTGAAAAACCAGCGCCTGTGCCTCCGGTATCGGCCCTGAGATCAGAGAGGCCATTATGGGACATGGTGATAGGACAACGAACATTCGAGGGAGATTAAGGTATCAGCGATCAGGCGCTGATCAATTCTATTGATTTGTTGACGTTCGGACACTCAGAGATTTGGTTCTCCAAGAGTAGACCCTGACTTGAATTGTCAGTGTTCTTTTCCGAAGACTACATAAATCACATTACGAACTGTTTCAAACTGTGGAAAAATCAGTTTCAGTTCACGGGATCACTTCTATTTGCACCGGGTTGATTACCACAATCCAGCCTGGAGTTAATTAGAAGTGAATCCTTTTTCCTCAATTTTAGGTTGAATCTGCCGCTAAATGTCAGCTCGTCTTCGTTGGAGGAACTTGTCGCCTGTTCCTTATCCACGAGACTAGAAAAACTCCACAACTGCAAACAGATGCAATACATCCGAAAACCTTTGTCAACAAATCGAACACTTTTTGCGAGAAGCCGATATGAGCATCGGGAGATACATCGGAGGCGGATTTCGATTTTACCAGTTCCAGAATCGTACTGGTCAACTGTACTTGTTGCTGAAGATATTTGTTCTCAAGTTGAGCGGCCGCCATTTGGCGTTTGAGCGCTTCCACTTCCTTTGCAAGTTTTTCCTGGACTTGCTCGGCGCCTGCCGCCATGAGTATCTTCGAGCTATTGACATCAATCTTTCTCTCAAGGGACGCCATCTGTCGCCTGTTCTGATTGGCGGCAGCCACAAGCTCCCCCGGATTCAGCGCCGACTTGATAGATTTCAGTAAAGGGATGGTGAATAAGATTACTAAAACAATGGTAACAACCAAAAGAACTGTCTGTTTGAGATAGAACCTACCTGAACTTTTTTGGTTTGAGTTCATATACGTCCCCTCTTTTGCGTCATGCAGGGTCTATTCTTGAGATTTGACATAGGGGCTCAGGATACAACCGTCCTAACAAACTTTCAATTCGTTTCTCCGACCAATATGAATGGAGCCCAGAAAAACGGATGATCAAAACCTTTGTTCCTGACTTCTCTCCTAGCCAAAGCAAGGGCTTCCAATTTGCTTTTTCCTTCGCTTACACTCTGAAAGAACCTCTTCACAAGATTTACCGACGTAAACTCTGAAACAGACCACAAACTCATCAGCGCTGACTTGGCACCTGCGTACTGGAATGCCCTTCCCATTCCCATTGTTCCTTCACCGGATACTCGCTTTCCCAGACCTGTCTGACAGGCTGTAAGGGCCACTATGTCGGCGTTCATGTTCAATCCCATCACCTCCGACATTCGTAAGAAACCATCCGTTCCAGCAGGAACTAAAGTCAGCGCCAACACGGGCTCCATAATGCCAGGTAAATCCGACCCAAAGTAACCGTGTGTGGCAAAGACAACTTTATCGTAACGATTAAGTGATGGGCTGACGTTATTAAAGAAGTTCGTCTTGCTGGCATCGAAACCGGTGTAGACATCGGAACTTTTCTGCGTCTCAGACAGAGCCTTCGCAAGTTCTGAGGTCAGTGCAAGCCTTGAAAATTGTAGACCACTCATTTGCGGATCATTCTCCGCTGCCATTAAATTCAGCCGTTTAAAAAGTGACGAAAGGACACCGGTTGGAACGGTCTTGTTAGCGATACCCGCCATCCTGGCGTCCTTTTCCTGGTACACCGGATCAGCTATGCAAAGTAAACCGCCCTCAGTACTTTTTCGTTTAGAGTATATTCTGGCTAGTGTGAGAGCGGTTAAAGACTGGTAGTACGAAATGAGGTTCCTGTCCCCAAAAAACTCAGCGCCAGATACGTAGGGTATCTCCCCATCGGTTTTTATTACTCCTTTGTCATTGAGTACCAGCATCTCGTAAGGGAGCATACCCAGTGGACCATCGGGGACGATAATTACAGGTGAGTCTTTGGGAAGAAATGAAAGAATATCGGCAACAAGAAGGTCGGACAGTTTCTTGCCGGAATCAAAGTCGAAGGATTTGAGCTTGTCTTCTAGTTTGTCTTTGGGCCCGATTTCCAGTGGTTGACGAAAACTACGGATCAGTTCATCAATTTCTTTTACCGCTATGGGTTTGAAGACCGCCTTAACAAGATTCTTACCCTTAGTAAGGTAGATTATGATTCCGGAATCAGTAACATGATAGACCAAGACCCATTCGTTAACTTCCAGGGTCGCCTGATCCAGCCCCATTGGTTTGGGATATTTTGTCGCTGCGAAAAGGGGATACTCCCTGCGAAGTGTCTCCACGTGTTTGGCGAGTTTGATTTTCGTCTCGTTCACCTGAAGCTCAAGGACAGCTATAGAATCTTTATTACCTTTCTCATATGCTCTTTGGAGGTTTTTGGTGAGCGCCGCTAGCTGTTCATCGAGTTGGGAATCCAAGTCAACCACATCTTTTGAAACTTCTGGTGTCGAGCCTTCCGCTCTCTTTGACAGACCCTCGGCAAACATTCGGGCTTTGGTGTATTCAGACTCTCGAAGAGCATCAAGAGGCCTGTTCAGTTTGATGAGAACTCTGGCGAGTCCCTCGTAAGGAGCGGTCCTGTAAAAACCCCAGATTCGTACGTTGTAGAACTCACCTCTTTCCGAGGCATTCAGAGCGGATCGCAGATCCTCAGTGAGGTCGATGGCCTTACGAAAATACTCGGCGGCGCGGTGGTCATCCCCCATGTTTTCCAAAGCGACTCCCGTGCCTGTATACGCTATGAACAGATTATCGGTGTTTCTGTTTTGCTCGGAAGATTTTACAAGGCTTTCATAGTGTTTCTTGGCTGAACTGTAATCCGCTTTTAGCAGGCACAGCCGGCCCAGGGATGCGTCAAAACCCGCCTCTATCAAAAATGGTTCGGCTTTCTTAATCTCCCCAATATCGAGGTAAAGGTTTCCGATGTTATCCGTTGCTGAATCTGTTGGAACCCCGATCTTTCTCGAAATCTGAAGCGCCTTCTGGAGGATGCTTAGCGCCTCGGAATATTGACCCTGGGTCGCGTAGACATTGCCGAGGTCGCCAAGAATTACCCCTTCTCCCCTGAGATCGTCAATATTTTTCTTAATCTCCAGAGACTGCTGATAACATTCTATTGCTTTACTGTATTGACCCCAGGCCTTGTAGACATTGCCGAGGTTGGCCAAGGCTTGCCCTTCCCCACTCAAATCACCAAGCCTTCGCCTAATCTCCAGAGACTGCTCGTAATACTCTATCGCTTTGATGTATCGACCCCAGAAAAAATAAACCCTACCGAGATTATTTAAGCTCCCCCCTTCTCCATTCAAATCACCAATTCTCTTCCTGATCTCCAGTGACTGCCCATAATGATCTACTGCCTTGCTGTATTGACCCCAATCCTTATAGACCACACCTAGATTGTTCAGGGTAGTCCCTTCCGCTCCTACGTCACCTATTTTTCTAAATATCTCCAGGGATTTCTCATAATAGTCTGCCGCTTTAACGTATTCACCCCGAAAATGATTGATCATGCCGAAGTTGTTAAGAGCAGCGCCTTCTCCTCTTACGTCGCCGAATTTCTTGGATATGTCGAGAGATTGCTGATAACATTCTGTCGCTTTACTGTATTGACCCCAGGCCGCATAGACATTACCTAGATCATTTAGTGTGGTCCCTTCGCCTTTTGAGTCACCAACCTTTCTTCTAATCTCAAGACATTTCTCATGATACTCAATCGCTTTAGGATACTGGCCCCAAGAATAATGGACAAGACCGAGCTTATTCAGAGCTTGGCCTTCTCGTGTTACGTCACTAACCTTTCTAGCTATATCAAGAGACTTTTCGTAATATTCTACCGCTTTGGGATATGGGCCCCTGGCCAAATAGATATTTCCGAGATTTTCCAACGTTTGTCCTTCTTCCTTTAAGTCACCAACCTTTTTCCTAACTTCCAAAGACTTCTCATAATAATTTATCGCTTTACTGTATTCACCCGAGGCCGAATGAACCAGACCTAAGTTATTCAGGATTAGCCCTTCTCCCTTTGAATCTCCAGTCTTCTTCTTAATCTCCAGGGAATCCTCAAAATACCCTATTGCTCGGCCATTTTTCCCCAAAGCCGAGTATACAAGACCGAGGTTGTTCAGTGTTTGTCCTTCTCCACTGACATCACCGACCTGCCTGGTTAGGTCCAGAGATCGTTGATAGTACTCCACCGCTTTACTATATTCACCCCAGCCTTTGTAGATATTCCCGAGGCTATTCAAGCTTTGGACTTCTCCCTTTAAATCTCCACCTTTTCCCCTAACCTGAAGAGACTTCTTGCAATACTCTGCAGCTTTGCTGAATTCACCCAAGGCCAAAAATGCGAGACCCAAGTTGTTCAGGGTTAGCCCTTCAGTCCCTTCGTCCCCGATCTTCTTGGCCACATCCAAAGACTTCTCGAAATACTCTATTGCCTTGCTATGTTGTCCCAAAGAATTATAAACAAGACCAATGTCGTTAAGGGTCTGCCCTTCTCCCCATAGGTCGTCAAGCTTCCTGGCTATCTCCAGGGAATTCTCATAATATTCTATTGCCTTGTTGTGTCGGCCTAGCGAATAATAGATATATCCGGCGCTGTTCGATATTCTCCCGACCCCTTTCCTATATCCAACCTTTTCGAAAATGGCGATGGCCTGTTTGTACTTTTCGAGCGCGGCTTCGCTATCACCCGCTGTCTTGGCGTTCTGTTCCAGATCGTAGGCTTCTGCCCAGAGACGTTCCCCTTCGTCCGTGGACTGAGCCAAAACAAAAGATGGCAAAACCATAATAATGAAAACGACGATTGAAAGACCCACACCTATTCTCTCCATAGCCCCCTCCTCTCGGGACATGAGACAGAAAAACCGATTACCGTTAATAAACAACAAATTCTGGCTTAATGACAAAGCTGCCTCCCACGCTAACGCCAGTCTAACAAAATATTTATGTTGGGCTGCGAAAAAAATCTTGGCGCCCCCAAAATTTGGGGACCAGAAACAGGTGTCTCCTCAAGCAAAACACACCTTAGGCGCCTTGAAGTTTAAGCAATCGCTTATTTAGGAGCTTAGAAACACTCTCTGGAAAATCCCACGGGAATATCGGCTAAAAACTAACTGGTTGTCTTGATAAGTCCACACGGGAGAAAACCCGGAGGCATCCCATAAACGGAATCACACAATGAAAGCTTTTCGGCGCTCATTTTAACATTTTCGGTCAGCTAGCGCAGACTTTGCCCCTGGAGACATCTGGTACTTTCCACGTGGACATGCCCAATCAATTCAAGGGCTTGGCATGGGGCCGGGTGAAGCGAAGTTCCTGCTGGTTTTTGACAACGGCTATTTCTCTGAATTCGGAACATTCAGCTTCGCAGACTGGCTCACCCAGACTCCGAAGGACATTGTGGCAAAGAGTCTCAATGTTCCTGCTTGGGATTTGATAAAACTTCCCAAGAAGCAGGATTTCATCACTTCCGGAACCAAAACAAGGTGATATGGCGTTTTTCTAGAGTTCATTCTCTCTTGAAATACTCGGCATCTGATTGAAAAGAACAGGGTGAAACTCTCTTACACAAAGTGGCAGCGTGAGAAATTGTTAAATGATTTTTACGACGTTGTGTTATTTAACCCCATCATGCTAATCTCTCTTCTCCACAGCGCTAATAGATTCGACATACGCACACAGGGAAAAGTGGGAAATAACGAGCATCACCGGGAACAACTTGGGCCTGGGCGCCTCTAGCGCCGAAGCAATAAATACCGACCGTTGTTGATCATTTGAGCGACGATATCACCCCAGAAGCTAATGAGCATGCGCAAAAACATCTCACGGTGGAACACGTCGAGTTCCTTAACTCTCGAAGACCCTAATTCTCGAATGGGGTATAGGAGCAATTCGTGCTCTTGATTCTCAATTGTCTGCTGCCCATATTTGTGGTCATAACCCTTGGAATATTGCTGAAACAATTCGGATGGATTGATGATTCTTTCATCAACGCATCCGACCGATTGATTTACTACATCCTCTTTCCTTGTCTCCTGTTCTGGAAGACCGGGAAACCCTCTCCGGACACAGGTATCGAAGCAAGTCTAATTCTGGCGGTCTTATGCGCCGTGTTCACGGTTTTCTTGATAAGTCTACTTTTTTCACGGCTATTTAACATCCCTGATTATCAGGTAGGTTCTTTTTCTCAGAGTTGCTATCGATTCAGTTCCTACATAGGGATGGCTCTGACGTTTTCGGCGCTGGGCGCAGATGGCGTAAGGACGTTTGGCGTCCTTATAGGATTTGTTATTCCCTTCATAAACGTTCTGGCGGTCTCGAGTATGATCTGGTATTCCAACCAAACCTGCCCGAAAAACTCGAGAACGATGCTGATAGGAAAGGCCATGATTTCCAACCCGCTTATTCTGGCCTGCCTTTCGGGAATTCTTTATTCACGCTTAGCCATCCCTTTCCCTGTTTTTGTTGAGAATACTTTCGCATTAATGTCCCTGGTAACATTACCCCTCGCTCTGATTTCGATTGGCGGGACACTGACTCTTTCAGGGTCTAGGAATTATCTCGGAAAAGCGCTTGCGGCAGCTCTATTCAAATTGATCGTGCTCCCGGTAATTGGCTACATATGCTTAAAAACTTTCAACGTATCCTATTCAGCCTTGAAAGTTGCAATGGTATACTTTGCTTTACCGACTTCTCCACAAAATTACATACTTTCATCGCAATTAAACAGCGACGTGGAATTGGCCACGTCTTCTATCCTGCTGTCCACCCTCCTGTCTATACTGTCGCTCTCAGCGGTCCTGATTATCTTTGAGCAGTGAAACTACAATGTTTCAGTCCGAGATGGACAAAAATTGAGAAAAAAAGAACTCTACACTTCGCATTGACGTTGCCCTACCGGATTTTAGCCGAGAAATGGAATCTTCGGAGGCTGCTCGATCGCATTGGTTCTATGAGCCCCAGCGATTTATCCCCCGACGGTCTAAACTCTGGCGGAATCCTTCTCCGTTTCGCTCGGAACAGTCATTTCATCACAGCCGACGCTTCCTCAGAAAGCAACACAACTTGGTGTCGAGGGGAGCCAATAGTAGACTAGCCGAATCTCTATTAATCAGACGGCAATCACAACAAACGAGAAGCCTTCAATCTGAACTCATTATAGGTTGTCACCACTATAGCGAGAGGAACCTCAATCCCCTAAGGGTTATCGCTCCAAAGGCCCTGCTACTGGTCTTAAAAACAGTGCGCTCAATCGCTCGCACTATCATTATGGAGAAATCTTTGTTTGTCCAGGTATCGAGAGTAACACGCTGTAAGAGGCACAGCGGATAGGCCGTGCAAGAAGACGCTCAGGAGAATGGTTAACGTGATGACGGCAAACCCTCGCTCATAACCCGTGACACCCAGCTTGATCACCGCCATGAGCGCATACAGCACGGAAGCGATGCCTCGGGGCCCAAACCAGGCGATGAACCACATTCCGGGGCCGTCAAGGCCTGCCCCTTGAAGACATAAGACGACCGGTATCATGCGGATCACGGTGAGACTCAAGATAGCGTAGCAGAGGGCTTCAATATCCCAATAATTGACCATTGCCGGAACCATAGCAAGACCCAATATCAGGAACACGAAAAGGGACATCTGCTGACCCTCTGCCTCTCCGAACTCTTGAATTCGCTCACGAACAGCGTTTGTCTGTGTGCCGAGAAAAAGCCCAGCGCAATAGGCGGCAATGAAACCATTTCCGTGAAACGCTTCGGCTAACGCATACGCAAGTACCGCCATAGATCCTGCAACAAGGCGCTGGAATGTTGGCTGCATCCAATTTTTACGCGACGCCTTGTCCACTAGACGTCCTCCCAACCAACCGATCATGATTCCAGCGAGGGGTCCAACCGTGAGCTGACGCACCATGAAGACGAGCCATGAATCTGGGTGAGACCCCGTGTTCTCCCCTCCGGAGAGAACTGCCAGGCACATAAGAATTGGGGGCAAAGCTATCCCGTCATTGAGTCCGCTTTCTACGTTGATGGCCTGACGGATATGCTCTGGAAGGCGCTTACTGGCCACCACTGCCTGCCCGAGGGCAGCGTCGGTGGGAGAAAGAATGAGCGCCACGAGCGCTGCAACCCATAGGCTCTGCACATTGATCAACCAGGCTGCGGCAACAAAACCCAGAACCATCGTTAGTGGGAGTCCGATGCCGAGCAGACGGAGCGGTAGTCCTCGATTGGCCCGCAACGTGTGCAGATTGACCGTTGAGGCATCCACGAACAAGACTATCACGAGAGTGATCTCGGCAATCAACTTCACAATGGTGGCGTTGAGGTTGACTTCGAACAAATCAAAAGCAAGGGGACCGGCCAATATTCCAATTGCCACAAAGACCATCGGCCCAGAAATTGGGGATTTCTCGGACACACGCGAGATCAGACCGTAACAAAAGATGAGCAACGCTGCGAAAATGATCGTTGGATAATCAATCATTCCGTCTTCCTATCGCGAGATTATCAATGTTCAAAGATGAATCTCGTTATCAAACTATCCAAGAATTGGGGCGCACATGAACGCCTTACTGATACAGGCTACCTGCCTCCTTCAACAAACCTCAATCGTGCGGCTCATCTCGGTAGTTGGATTTCTCATCGACCTTTTGAATCTTTCGGCCGATAAAAACGCTTACGAGGTAGGCTACCACCACTGCTACGTAGAACTGTCCCATAATTACTTCAATAATGGCCAGTCTCTGGGCGAATTCCGTCTTCGGCGTGATATCTCCGTACCCCAGCGACGCCAAAGTGACGAAACTGAAATAGACGAAATGCGACGCCGAGTCTCTCTGCTGAACATTTAAGGAAAACGCCTCAGGATGAAACCAGTCGAGTACAGTGTATATGTGGGCCCAAAACATCCCCAAGATTATATAAAGGTTCCCTGCTGAGATGATCAGGTCATGCGTCACCTCCTTGGCCTTTAACAAAACTGAGAGAATCTGAACCGCACAGTAAGTATACAGGATTAGGATAAAGATCAAGAACAGGAGACCTATGGGTACTCGTGCGGCTTGGTCTGCGGCGGCCGGCAGAAGTCTTGCACAGGCCACAAGGACTAAGACCGCCACCGTCGAAAAAAATATTACTTTCCGCGAAAGGCTCTTCTTCTCGCTGAGGAGCCAAGCCCCAGCCACTCCGATTGTTGCGAAAGGCAAATTTGTTAGAGAGGCGGGGATCAGTGGGTCCAAAAGCAAAAGCGCCAGGAATAACATAAGTACCAGCAACGCCTTTTCCCGAAAGACTCGCCCGATATTGATCACTGATCACGCTTCCTTTCGACATGGCATGGAGTTTTATCCGTAGAGATGCGCCTTTAAGGTTCGATGTCCCGCCTAATATCCCTAAATGGCGCCTCCAAAAATTGAGGAATTTTTCAGCCATGCCGAGCATGCGGTTTGGGGATCCACGTGTTTTAGAGAGACTATTCCAAGCATACTATAGTTTTGCCATCAACGAGTCAATAGTTTGAAATTGCAGAGGAATACGTTAGAAAGAGTCGGCGTTCCTGCGATATCCGGTTTGGGAAAAGAACGTGGGAATGGGAACGCCGAGGGCCAAGAGGAATTTGTCACAGCCTTCCGGAATTGACAAGATCCATTTAAGTGACGGTTTTAAGGCGCCAAGTCTTACCAACAACTTTTTTCTCTGAAAATGTCTGAAACAGTACATTGGGCCCATAGACTAACATTTTGGCTAAGCAACCGAAGAATCCAAATATGCGAATTGGCATCTTGGCATACAGGTGGAAAATATTTTTGAGCAAGCCGGAAGGTGATCCATGGGCATCGGATCTGGCTCGCAATTTCATGTGAAATTGTATTTCGGAGGTGGGTCATGAAAAAGTCAATTAACACAACAAAAAGCAATAAAAAAGGGGGAGAAGACATTCCCGGCAGTGAAGCTGGTCTCTCTCATTTGGGGGGACCTGTGGAGTCTTCCCCCGGCGAAACGATTCCGGCTCAGGGCGTAGGAACCAGCGATAGGAACGCTGCAAGCCTTCCAGAGTTCCGTTTCCCTTTGGCTCAACAACCTGCACGAATCTTGCCTGGGGGTGTTGCGCGAGAGGCGACAGCAGTCCAATTTCCAGTGTCACAAAATATTGCGGCCGTACTCATGACACTAAAACCCGGTGGTCTTCGCGAACTCCATTGGCACGCCAACGCCGCTGAATGGGCCTATATAATCGAGGGCAACGTTCGGGTAACAATCGTCGATCCTCAAGGAACCATAGAAATAGCAGACTTTGCCCCCGGAGACATCTGGTACTTTCCACGTGGCCATGCGCACTCAATTCAAGGGCTTGGCTTGGGGCCGGGCGAAGCGAAGTTTCTGCTCGTCTTTGACAACGGCTATTTCTCTGAATTCGCAACATTCAGCTTCTCGGACTGGCTCGCCCAGACTCCGAAGGAAATTGTGGCCAAGAGTCTCAACGTTCCTGCTTCGGATTTGATAAATCTTCCCAAAAAAGAGGTTTACATCGCACAGGGCCCGCCGCCACCATCCCTCCCGGTGAATCCGATCTCAGGACCGGGAACGGTTCTGTCTCCACCTCTGACTCACAAGTATTCGCTTCGATCCCAAAAACCGTGGAGGCGATACCCCGATGGCGAGGTTCGTATGGCTTCGGCCAAAGAGTTTCCCATTTCCACGACCATGACAGGATCATTGCTCCATCTCAAACGTGGCGCTCTTCGTGAACTCCACTGGCATCCGAACGCTGATGAATGGCAATACATCCTTTCGGGCAAGATGAGGCTCACTGTGTTCGCGTCCAACGGCCGGGCTAAAGTTGTCGAACTGGGCGCCGGTGACATCGGTTTTGCGCCTATGGGTTACGGCCATGCTCTGGAAAACGTTGGTGACGGCCCTGCAGAACTCATCCTCGTATTTAACAGTGGAGAATATCAGGAAATAAGCCTCAGCACAGTTCTTGCCGCTCATCCGGCATATGTTTTGGAGACGAACTTCAACTTGCCGAAGGCCGTCATAGACAAACTTCCCAAGAAGCAGGAATTCATCACATCTGGAATCAAAGGTGGGTAATATGGCGCTTTTCTAAAGTTCATTCCGAATTGGGCGCTGCGATTTTGTGTCAGAAAAGAGTTCAATCTCTCTTAAAATAAACGGCATCTGATTGAAACAAGCAAAATGAAACTGTCTGACAAAAAGTAGCAGCGTCAGTTTTATCAGGTTGTAGTCGTTATCTTGCGCCATAGAGACATTCACCGCATCTGCCATTGCAGCGTTCTGTTTACTAGAGTGTTATATTTGTACATCTTCTTCACTAGGCCCCCTACATCCAGATAGTTTTCTCAACTATAGAGGGAACAGGCCGGGTCCATTTACGTGACTTTCCGACCGGCGGTTTTGCCCGCGGATCAGAGGGAGCCTGGGAAAAATATCGTCCAAGAGGTCATGAAATTAGGCGCCAAGTCTTAAACTCTCTCATAGAAGCCGGCTTTATTGAAATGACTATCCCTGACAAACCTCAAAGCAGTAAGCAAAATACAGGCTTTCAGATAAAGGTGTCGAATTTTTGTCACATGGCCAAAAGATTCAAAGATAAATATCCATTAATGATTGGCCTTTCATTTGCAGGAACGTAGAGGGGAAAGAAGTCCACCGCGTGCGTGTAGAGTGACCCACTGACCTGGAATCAGTTGTTCCGAAATGGTTCCGGTCGGATAACCAAAATAAACCAGAGGGGGGATCGGATAATCTGATCTCTCAGATTCGATGCTCGATTACGCCATGACCGGGGCGATTACAGAGCCCTAAATCATCCCTTCCCTAGTTTAGAGAAAAGTGGCGCCTCCAAAAGTTTTGGCAAGTGATTTTACGGATCAACGAATTTACGACATTCTTGATGACTCGGAGCATAGGGAAATCTTGAGGCCCATATACTTCCCAATCACGCCGCTTTCATCTCCCTAGCCCGCAACATGCAGTTTCTCTTTTTAAATTCCCGTTTCGGTTCCGCATGTTTCGGCCAGGGCAAGCGTCGTGCCGCCAGACGCCTCTCTCTATGCCCTACCCTGCTTGCGGCGTCGATCCATGGGTTGCAGACTTAATCACGCCTCTTGCTAATACTCCGTCACGGCCCATGCAATCCGATGATATCTTGTATCGCATGTTCCTAGCCGGGCGCCGGGCGCGCCCGCAGAAGCCTTCTGGTCCATTCCTCGTCCATCTCAGGCGGTCCAGCCATCCTGTTTCCCGGTGTGGATTTATTCGGGTTTATCGTAGCGTCCCAGCTAACTGTTGGGATCTTTATGGGCCTCTTACATAATGTCGTGTTTTCTGACCCTGCCGGGTTCCGTTCGCTCCGCTCACCCGAAAACTGACACTATTTAATCACTTTGCTGCGTCCATAAGCTTTGATTAACAAACTCTTGAAAACAAACATTCCATTTTACACAAAACTATTTATAGGCCCTTTTATGGACTGTCATTCCTGTGAGAACGGGAATCCAGGAATGATGGCCCCTCGGGTCGAGTTCGGCATGACAGGGCAAGGTCAGGCGCCGATTTTTCACGGTAACTGGGCGCATCCAGGGTTAGAGTATTTTCATTTGTGGCTTTATTCCTACGAAACATCCGGGAGACGCCACAAGCGATCCCGTCGCTATTCGTTTCATTCGGGATATAGAACCACCGTCCTGGGGGTTTCATTAAAGGTTTTTGAGCGATTCCTTATCATCGCGATCATTTTCTCAAGGCTTACCGGCAAGTTGATAGCCTTCTCCGGGCACAGACGAAAACAGTTGAGGCAATCGAAACATGAACCACCGAACCTCGGCTCTGGATCAAGCGCTATCGCTCCTGCCGGGCATTCGCTAGCGCAGACACCGCATAGGGAACAGAGTTCCTTATCCAGCGTTTTCGGTGTGACAGGCATAGGGGCGCTGAGTTTCTTCTTCATTTCGGCGGCCAGTTCCGGCTTCGGATAGTCCAGGGCCTGCAGATCGAGGCTTCGGCAATCTCCCGAGTCTATCGCCTCCACCACACGCCTTGCCATGCCCTTGACCGCCTCTACATCCTCCTCGTTGGGGTGCCCATCGCCGAGCGGATTATCGACATTGCGCATAATCGAATGCGACGATATTACCCTTGCCGCCGCCGGTATCAGGAACCCTTTGTCCAGCAGAGCCTGCGCCATCTGGTATAGCGCAATACCACTGGCCGCCCCACCCCACGTGCAATAAGGAACGGCAAAAGACTGAGGCGCAGAGTTGAGGCTCCCGATCAACGACATTACCGGAGCTGCCGCCAGGTCCCTTAAAACGGGAGTCCCGATGAAAAGGCAAAACGGATCGCCACCTGTGAAATTCTCTATTGTGGTGAGGCTATTTCGCTCCCTGCCCAAATCTGTAAGGATGAAATCCCTGCCCAGCTCTTCCAGTGCTTCCTTTATTGCCAACCCTATTTTTCTGGTGGAGCCTGCCGGTGACGAAAAAGCTATTACATATCTCATGGGAAACCTTTCGAGAGAGTGATGAATGATGTTAGCGGGTGAATGGGGCTAAGGTCAAGGAATAGGGAATGTATGGAATGATGTGGAAATTTCTTGATTATATTTATAACGACCAGTACAAATGAGATTCGAGGCTGAGATATTATGAACTGGAAGAAACCTCTATCGATATTTGTTGCTGTGGCAGTTTTGGCTATGGCAGCCTATGGACTGGGACGCCATAACGCTCCGTCTATAGGCTCTGTTCCTCCTGTTCAAGTGTATTTCTCTCCAAATGGGGGTTGCACGGACGCGATTGTCAAACAGATTGATGAGGCTAAATCTAAAATATTGGTACAGGCTTATTCGTTTACCTCTACTCCAATAGCAAAGGCTCTCTTGGAAGCTCACAAAAGGGGTGTAGACGTCGAAGTCATTTTGGATAAAAGCCAGAAAACTCATGACTACAGCTCTGCAACTTTCTTAGCAAATAGCAATATTCCAACGTTTATTGATAGCGTTCATGCCATAGCCCACAACAAAATAATGATCATTGATGGAAAGATAGTGATTACCGGATCATTCAATTTTACTGAAACCGCAGAATCCAAAACTGCCGAGAATTTGTTGATTCTTCAATCACCGGAACTAGCTAAAATATATACTGAAAATTGGAATCGACACAGAGAGCATTCCGAGCCCTATGCGCCCAAGGATTGATATTGGATAGTTACTGAGAGATTTAGTGACTTCTGAACTTAAATGCCGCCGATGAATCTCGATGAGGTCGGAAAGCTCAAGATACTTTATAACTTGGCTAATTTCTTCCACGCTGACCGGTATTTTACAAGAATCTTGTCGAGCATGTCATTTTTTGCAGTTTTGTCATCGGTAGGACAGGAAACACCCGTTTCCTTAAACTGAATATTCCGGTGATCACGACCACCATTAGTTGGGTCGGCTTCGCTATACGGAGCGATGATTTTTGTTTTTTGAATTGCCATTGGCGTTTATAAATAGGTCTCAAGTTTTTTGGAGAGTTGATTTTAATATAAAGTTCGATAATGATCCAAATAAATATCAATAAAATCTGAAAATGATGGCGCTCACATTAAAGATTAATTCTGGATCATCCCTCGACCGCTTCTTGGCGCAGGGCCCACCTAAAGCACACATTAAGGGGTCTCATTTAACTCTCTTTTTCCCCCAAAAGATTATTCTGAATCATCCATCTCTTGTCATAGGACCCTCGCCGGGGCCGAGTTGGATCCAGCAATCTGAATCCCTTTATCGGTATTTTTTCAAGCGGATCGACAACTTGTCGCTGCGATTGACAAATTCACTTACGATCAGGGGTTAGCGCAAATTCTAGTTACTTCGAAGGCCCCAAAATAGATCTTCAGATACCCTGCCTGTTAACTTTTTTAAAAAACCGAAATTTGAGAGAGGGGTTGTTACTTCTAACCTATGGGGATTGTGGCGGGAGCGACGGGACTCGAACCCGCGACCTCCGGCGTGACAGGGCGACTACCCGCCCTCATTAACAAACGATTTGCCCGAGAATCCCTATGATTTCAAGCCCTATCAATCCCTCTCAGTCCCTATTGATCCTTATTGGACCCAAAAAACGGGAACAAAATGGGAACAAAAATTTTGGTCACGGAGAAATGATTTTGCCAGGTCTATCCGCGATTCCCCCAGACCACCAGGATAAGCCTGTATGTTGTCGCTGTGACGGAAATATCGTGCGGATGGATGAAACTCAGAAAATCTTACCCTCTGGAAAAATCATGATTATCTGAGAGCATTATCTAAAATTCAGTAAATCATCAAAACGAATGGAAGATTCACTGCATAAACACACTCTGAGTTTTGCTTACTAATCGAAGACGTGCGACTCTTTAACCGATTTTACTGAATCTTATAAGCATCATCAAACAATTCAACCCACCATGATCGATCGATGTCCCCGATTGCGTTGCGAAGCATAACCTGTCCCCATCCGCTATGAACGTCCTCGTTTTGGATAGATGATGCCTTTAGATGTTATTTCATTTCCATTTCTGTTAATCCCCCGGAGACGGATAGAGGGTAATTGAACTTAGATTCTGCATTAAGAGTACGGCTCAAACCTCCGACTATCATAATAAAATGTGACAAAGTTTCCATCGTTGGCAAATATACCGAGCACAATATCCAGAGGTTCTCGATAATACGTACTACCAACCATTGCATTTTCATCTAATATAGGTTCTTTGAAAATTTCAACCACGATGGCTGGCTGGCTCATATGCGGAATTCTTTTATTCCTCATGTTCACCTTCCACTTTACGATCTGTCCTAGCTTAAATTTGTGTGTAGTGCCAAAGGATGTAAATGCAGACTTGAGCATCTTTAGATAGGATTTATCGTAAATCCTATCGCCCTCTTTATCAGAGGAGTGTTCAGTTTGATTGGCTTCTCCGATTCTTTCAAAAACGGAGATTGCGTTATGGAGATCCTCTTTTGTGGGTAGACTAGTCATCGTTTTACTCCTTGCTGACCTCATGAAGAGTAATTAACCTAAGCCGTCACGAAGCGCTCCTGATCTTGTTTCTTGGAAACCGACATTCGCTCCTTAGCTTTATGAAACGGCCGAGACCGCAAAGTGTACTGTGCCGTTAAACTTCCATATAGGTAATGGTATAGTAATTCTGGTTTCTCCCCCCAACCAGACAGACCAATACAATCGTTATAATATCCCGTCTCGCTGCCCACCACATTTAAATTCGAGGTAATCTTGGCATTCTGAAAATCGATCATGGTGGAACCTTTGAATTCAGGCCAAGTAGTCAGGGGAAACAAATTGAACACAGGTCGAAGAGATTTGTTTATGCAGAATTTATTGTGTAGCAAATTTTCTAGGACCTTGCGAAGCATATAGTTTAGCACATCTTTATATTCTACTGGATCATTCCATATCTTTTCAAGTAATTGTAATCTCTTAGCAAGGTCGTCATAACCAAACTCCTCAAAACTATAGAACGAGTCAGTATCGGGAATACACGCAGGGGGTAAATCCTTTGGTTTTACAGAATAGACATCATCGTAAATCATCCGATTGTCGATATCGATCAGATACAAGATCCCATCTCGCGGCTTGGTCAAAATATTCATTAAACTTATTTCACCAAAAAGATATCGCTTTAGATCAGGCTTCTCAATGCGCACGACTATCCATCTGTTATATTGTGAATCTGCATCAAACCAGCAATACAAGTACAGCCTTCCTTCTGCATCGCGAAAAAGAGACTCTAGTGGTCCGTCAAAAGTAGCTAGGTTGGCAATGAATTTATGATCAAACATGACTGTGGTCTTTGTTTTCCTAATTTTTTCCATAGTCATCACGTCCTCACATCTGATGTATGATTACAAACTTGGAATCCAACCTTGCATTTCTGAATTCATGTAAACTAAAATGGCCCTGACGATTCGGCTCCGACATTACCCCATCATTCTGATCCAGTATACCTTGTGCGATATGTGTTCCTAACATTATGTCTGCTTTTTTGAAGTGCTTTAGAAGGCTATTGATCTTTCTTCGGGCACTGTCCATACTAATAAAGAAAGACAGGGCATAGCTCATACAAAGGTCTTTTGGGTCTTCTGGCGTCCTAGGTAACAGACCTCGTTTAGGCGGCTGTAAGGGTCCGGGCAAGAAGTTGCTGTAATGTCTGGTGTCACTGCATTCAAACACAAACCTAAAGCAAACACGCTCTTTCCGCCCGTAATCTGGTGGGGGGCATTCGATCCCGAGATCACAGATAAACTCTTCATACTTGAAACACATATCGCTATCTTCGTTCACTTACTTTGCTTATGAGCCCTTGATTACCGATGATTAAGTCAATATTCGCCACCACCTCTTGATACAATAGGCTCGGTTGCGTCGCACGTCAACTAATTCCACAACCGCCCCGGATGATGGAGTCCTCTCACCTTGCCTGATTCTACGGTGATTCCAAGGGAACGAAAACTCGTCACAGCAACGGAAAAGGTGTTTCTTGGATACGTGATGAAGAACGCCATCTACTTCCTTTTTACGAAGAGAGCAGCGGTCCCCATTTGTCTGTTTAAATCTTGGCCAGATAGAAATCCTAATACGACCATCGTGCGGGACGAGACAGACGTCTAACTCCAACCTGCCAATCCGACCCCCTGGGGGGTCATCTTAGGGATAGGGGGGCCTACTATGCAGTTGAAGTTTACGGTCAATTACAAGAACAATCGTGACGTAAAATTGCTGATATGCCCGTTACCAATACTAGAAAGGCAAATCTTGACTTGCCGATGACTGTTCCTCAGATTTTTTCAACAATGCGACAGCCACATGAATCGTCGATAAATAAAAATAAAACATCCAATTCAACCAAATTTCCTGGTCATAATCAGTGCGCTGGTTCTGGTTGTGATGTCTGATCCCAAACTGATTAGCTATGTGAAATAAGGCTTTTTCGTCTTCCTTGGTCAGTACAGTCTGAACGCTTGCTCTCATGTACTCTAGGACATCTGCCAGATACCTTACGGCGTCCTTCCGCTCACTTGCTGATGAATGGCGTCGTCTGAATTTACGAGTCGCTGCGGCCACCCTTGTATCGATGTTTTCTGGGTCGTGCGATGTGAATTGTGAATCCATCAATGTTTCAAGCCCTTTGTCTGGGAGCGCAAGAATCTCTCCGTCTTCAGACAATTCAAAGCCACTGCCGTAGTCTCGAATCAAAGGATTGACTCGAGAACGGAATTCGAGGCGACCCGCGTCACTATCGAATTTAGTAGCATGGTAACCGCAATCATTGTAGTCGTCAAACCATCCATCAACAGGCTTTGAAACGCAATCACAAAGGAATTCTATTACGTCAAAGAGATCATCCTCTGAATAGTTTCGACAATTTGGAATTATAGGCCAGAGGTTTGTTTTACGGAGTTTTAGGACCACTTGCGCTTCGATGTCTAAGCCTAGTTTGCCTCGTATCATACCGCTATTCACGCACTCATAGCCAAAAGCCTCTTGGAAGTAACCTTCGCTTTCAAAATTTCTGAACAAGTCTTCAAAAATACGGAGCGTGAATGGTAAGTCCAGCTTGTGGTCCACAAGCGTTTTCCCTGTTCAGCGACAATTACACTTGAGCGTCAACGACAATTACATTTGTGCATCTTTCGGTGAGTAGTTGTCTGTTAGAGATGTCCATAATTTGTTGGAAGGGGGCATTGTTTTGCAGACGACTGAC
>JBAZSD010000033.1 GCA_041662605.1 Desulfomonilaceae bacterium | reverse complement strand
AGGTGCGGTTTTGGCTGGGCTACAGTGAGCCTAACGCCGGATCCGATCTTGGTTCATTGCAAACAAGGGCGGAGGAAGATGGAGATGACCTAGTGATCAATGGGCAGAAAGTATGGAGTAGCGGCGCTCATATAGCGGACTATGCCTGGTTGATGGCCCGAACGGATTCGACTGCTAAAAAACATGAAGGGCTTTCACTAATGATTGTAAATAACAGATCGCCCGGTATCACCATTCGTCCAATTGAGAACGTATGTGGACTACATTCCTTTAATGAGGTGTTTTTTGATGACGTTAGAATTCCTAAGAAGAATGTAGTAGGAAAGATGAATAAGGGCTTTTATTATCTTATGGTTGCTTTGCAATTTGAAAGAATTGTTTTAGGTGTTGGAGCATTCAGGCGTATTCTTGATGAGTTGGTAAAATATGTAAATAAAACAACATGTGATGGGGAAATACTGGGGAGAAGTTCTATGGTGCGGGATAAGCTGGCAACAATGGCGATTGAAATAGAGGTGCTTTATGGTTTCTACTGGCGAACCGCTTGGCTGATGGATAAAGAAGTTGTTCCGACTCTTGAGTCATCGGCATTAAAGCTGTTTGGCTCAGAACTAGGTCAAACATTTGCCAGCACTGCGATGGAGATATTGGGACCATACGGGCAACTGACAAGGGGCTCTAAATGGGTACCTTTAAAAGGAATGATAAGTCTTGGTTACTTGGATTCCATATCGGGCCCCATTGGCGCTGGATCATCTGAGGTCATGCGGGGGCTCATCGCCACACGAGGATTGGGATTACCCCGAAGCTAAAATGTTGATTGGCCGAAATACAGTCACGTTGGAGGCGATAGGATGGATTTTGACCTAAGTGAAGAGCAGAGAATGTTGAAGGAGTCGGCCCGTCATTTCCTCTCGAAAGAATGTCCTAAGGACTTGGTGAGAAAATTAGATGAAAGTGACGAAGGATACTCCAGTGAATTGTGGCAGAAGATGGCGGCGTTGGGATGGATGGGGTTGGTAGTTCCTGAGGAGTATGGTGGTATTGGTGGTTCTTTCTTGGATTTGGCAGTTTTATTTGAAGAAATGGGATACAACATTTGTCCGGGACCATTCTTTTCCACGGTTGTCCTTGGTGGAATGACTGTTTTAATCTTTGGAAGAGAGGAGCAGAAAATTGAATTCTTGCCCAAGATAGCACGTGGGGAGATAAAGCTTACCTTGGCCTTGACTGAGCTGAGTGCTATCTGTGATGCATCCTCTATTCAAGTTACGGCCGCTCTAGACAATGATGAATATGTCATCCGTGGTACCAAGCTTTTTGTCCCTGATGCAAATGTTGCTGATTATTTCCTATGTGTGGCGAGGACAGAAGAAGGGATAAATCCAGAGGATGGTCTTACTATTTTCCTGGTTGACGCTAAGAGTCCGGGAATCGAGTGTACGCTTCTTAAAACCTTAGCTCGTGATAAACAATGTGAGATCGTATTTAATGATGTGAGGGTAACCAAGGAGAATGTTCTGGGAAGGGTGAATCTAGCCTGGACTGCGGTGATAGATGTTTTGGAAAAGGCAGCGCTGGCTCGATGCGCTGAAATGATTGGGGGAGCCCAGGCGGTGATGGATATGGCTCTCCTCTATGCCAGGGAAAGGACGCAGTTCAATCATCCTATTGGCAGTTTTCAGGCTATTCAGCATTATTTTGCCAACATGTGGATGGACATTAATGGTTCCCGGTTCATCCTTTATAAGGCAGCCTGGAAAGTCAGTGAACTGACTAGAGCGAGCAAGGAAATTGCCATGGCCAAAGCACGCATCGGCGGGGCCTACAGGCGTGTGACTAGCTTTGGACATCAGATCTTTGCGGGAATTGGTTTCACTAAGGAGCATGACATGCACCTTTACCACAGGCGATCTATTGCGGGTGATCAGGCCTTTGGTGATCAGGATTTCCAGCGAAAAAAGGTGGCTAGGGAGTTAGGTCTTTAATGATGATGCTAAAGGCCTACACTGTTGTCCTTTGTCGTAAGAAGCAGATGCAATCGGATCAGAATTGCTAACGTGACAATTGATAGCTTATTGTCTTTTGTAGATATCTATGAACACAGTAAAAAGAATAGAAATTCTAACATGTTTTGCTCTTGACCGGGTCAACTGTTACTACACCAATGATTTATTACTGACTTTTCATGATTTTTGTCCTGAGGTTATCCATACCCCCGGCACTGTATGTCTGTTCAACAGTGAAGATGGAACTCTTTGTCGGGTGACAGCTTTTTGGAAAAGATAACATCCACCCCGATGGTGGAAGTAGACACCACTTCGGAGAAAGTCCACTAAGGGAGACGAGAGTAGTACATGGCATTGGAAGTTTTAGCAGCAAAGGAGCTTGTTTTTCCACAACCAAGGGGATCCGGAGGCGCCATGGCCTTGGGAATGATCGTCGTAAATCTGTTCTCAGTTTAGTTTAAGTAAAGAAAGGAGGGGGTTTAACTGGCGGGTATTTTTCTGTAACAGATTCAAAGTATCTGTATGGTCTGGAAACTTCGACAATTCGGATACTAAAAGGAGGCTAAGGAAATGGTTACTGAATTGGACTTCAATCTAGTACAAAGGGTGGCTCTGGGAGATGTTTTTCGACGTCAGGCACGGCATATTCCGGACAGGGAAGCTATTGTGGAAAACAGAGGGAACAAACGTATAAGTCTTAGCTATAAAGCGCTAAACGCACAGCTTAACCGTTTTGCAGCAGCGTTGAGGAACCTCGGTCTAAAAAAAGGTGATAAAATAGCGATTCTTGGGCCAAACTCATGGGAACTTGTTGTCGCCTTGTACGGATGTGCGAAAGGGGGATTTGTTGTAGTGCCACTAAATCCTCGTTTAGGTCCGGACGACATAATCTTCATGCTCAATCACTCTGAAGCGAAAGCAATAGTTGTCGATGACGCTCTTTGTCCCCTGATCGATAAAGTTAAAGACAAATGTAAAACTCTGAAGCATTTCGTCTCAATCCCCGCAACAACAAGTGAAACGCCTCCAAATTTTATAGATTTTAATGATTTTCTGGATGGTCAATCAGATTCAGAGATTGAAGAGGTAATTTCGGAGCGCGATCCCTTTGCAGTCTTGTACACAAGTGGCACTACGGCCAGACCGAAAGGAATTGTACTTTCTCATCTAAGTTTTTACATCATGTCTTTGACCAACCTAATAGAGTTGCAAATATTTCGAGAACACAACGGCGCAATAGTGATGCCAATGTTTCATTGCGCACAGCAAACACTTGCCACGAGCTTTTTTCACATAGGATCAAAGACTGTAATATTTCGAATTTTTGACCCTACGATTATGCTGGAGACAATCCAAGAGGAAAAAATTGGATTTCTTTTTCTCCTTCCCATGATGTGGCGGGCAATATTGGATCATCCCCGACTTAAGGACTATGATGTTTCTAACGTTAAGAGATGCCTATACGCAATGACGCCCATGGACAAGAGGACTCTTGATCAATGCATAGAAACTTTCGGTCCCAATTTCATGTTAGGAACAGGGCAAACGGAATTTTTTCCATCGTCTGAGAATTTTAAACCCGAATGGCAACTAAAGAAGATGGGTAACTACTGGGGAGAACCAGCTCTGACTGTAGAGACGGCAATAATGGATGACGATGGTAATCTGGTCCCACAGGGAGAGATAGGTGAAATCGTAAGACGCGGTCCTGCACATTTGATTGAATATCTGAAGGACCCGGACGCAACTAATGAGATAAGAAAATTTGGATGGGCTCATTCGGGAGATTTGGGCTATTTTGATGAAGATGGACTTCTTGCATTTGTAGATAGAAAAAAAGACATGATTAAAACCGGCGGTGAAAATGTCCCGTCTATCAAGGTTGAGCGGGTAATTTTAGCTGATCCACGTGTTGCCGAAGTGGCGGTAGTAGGACTCCCACATGACAAATGGATAGAGGCGGTCACGGCTTTCATAGTTCCTAAAGAGAACATTACGCTTTCCGAGGAGGATGTTATTGCTCTATGCAAAAAAGAGCTTGGAGGGTTCGAAGTACCTAAAGGTGTTATCATGGTAGACCAGTTACCCAAGACAACTACAGGCAAACTGCAGAAAAATGTCGTAAAACAGCAATACCGAAACTTGTATAATTCATAGTCTCCTAAATCCTGGGGCGGCGGCATACGTCTTTGACACGCCGTCCCTGACAGAGATCACACGTCCAATATTTGGAAACAGTTTTTGAAATTAGTTGTAATTATTCTTTGGTGAAGAATAATTAGACCATGGTGGGAACAAGTTTTGGGTCTGTAACGAGAGGATGGTCTCAATGGTGAAGGTTGTTGGCCTGATAGGATCGCCCAGGAAATTGGGGAACAGCGAACTGATTGTTAAGGAGATAAGCCGCAATATCCCTGAAAAACATGAATTAGTATTGGTGAATCTTACCAAGATGGACCTGAAGCCTTGCACAGGTTGTTATCAATGTCTGTTCAAGCAAGGGAGATGCTCCTTGAACGACAATATGTCAACAGTGATTGATGAGTTGAGTGATGCGAATGGTCTGATTCTTGCGGCGCCGACCTACTTCTTGGGTCCTTACGGCATCGTAAAGATATTTACAGACCGTGCCCTCATGTTCTTGGCGAGGATGGAAGAATTTTACGGCAAGCCGGCAGTAACAGTCGCTTTGGCAGGCATAGCAGGTGGGGACGGTTATAGCCCCATGGCGCTCGCCTCAGCAGCATTTTGTATGGGTTTCGACGTCAAGGATCAAGGGTTGGTTCATGCCGCTCTTCCTGGAGAAGCGGTTTTAAGTGAGAAGAATAAATCCATCGCAGCTCACTTGGGCAGGGTTCTTCTAGACCCGGATTATGTTAGAAGACCAAAAGCTCATGAATGTAACCTCTGTTCTGGAAACGCCTTCAAATTTCTTAACAATGATGAGATTGAATGCCTCACCTGTCATAATCGTGGCAAAACAAAATGGCCCAACGAGACTCCTCATTTAGAGATTGCGCCCGATTCACACAATATCCTTGGAGACTTGGAAGCCAGATTGGCTCATCGTTCCTGGCTCATGGGGATGAAAGACAAGTTCAAAGAAAGGAAGGCGATCTTGAAAGACGTTTCTATCGGATATTCGAATGAGGGAAGGTGGGTTCATAAAAAAGGTGAGGAATAATGTCGTTGGGATAGTTGCAACGGCTATATTCTATTTTAATTCATGCCCCTATGCGCCGGTTTTTCAAGATTAAACAATGATTTGCCCAATGCATCGGAAATGTTCATCTTCGCCACTATTTGGTTTCGGTAGATTTTTTTGAAACGACGCTCTGCGTAATTGTAAGTGAAATGTTCAGGTTTTGAAGATTTGATCCGTTTAATTGATTGAATCTCACCTCGGATATTGTCCGGTCAGGGCTCTGAGACAGGGCTGACCAAAGGTTGTCTATCTCGGACGGACTTAAATTGTAAGAGTAACTGTTCCCCATTGCTATGGTCCAGTCCGGCATGGGCAGTGACCAAACTATTCCCGTATCCTTTATGTACAGCCTCATGGCCGTTATGTCTACCTTCCCGCGAGAGGTCACAGTCGCTGACACCTGTATCGTGGAAGGCTTGATGTTGTTAAGCATGGCGGCTGAATATTTTGGATACAGGGTAAAGACAACCTCCGCGTCCCCGAGAGCCACGAAAGTGGTTGGAGCGGGCTCAGACCCCTCAACAGACTCTGTTGAGACGGCGTGGGAAGCGAATTGTCTGTGCACTGGTTCGTCCATAAGTTTTCTCAGTGGGTTGGGTTCAGTATTTAGAGGGGTAGGGTATATTCCGTCGGGAGTCGGAGAAGCGTGGAATCCGTTGCCAAGGCGCCTGTCGTCAACAGGACCACCGGCCTGTACAAACGGAAGCTTTCCGGTCAGAAATCCATCCAGATTCAAAGGAATATTTACAAAGCCGCCCACTGTTTCGTAGGATCCATAGATCTGGTCCCGCCCGACTTCATATCTAAGGATCAATGCCCCGCTCCAGGGCTTAAAATCAACGCCGCCCCGGACTCCATAGACACTGTAACGTACGTCATAATTGTAAATGTTGAGCTTGAAGCGCAAATCGTGGGAATTGTCGAAAAGAGATGTTGTGTACCCAGCCTCAAAATCCATGTTAGCGGGTCCGGCAATCAGCTCCCCATCAAGATAGTGCGGTCCCCTGAAAAGGTTACCGTAGTAATTGAAGTTCAGGTCAACAACGTCCTTGTTTGGCAATAAAGCCGCCATTTCGGCTCCCACTCCACCCGCTGACCACCATTGGCCCAATATGCGTGTCGAGTCATAAAAGCCGTTAAATCCGACCATTATGTTCGGATTCATCAACTTCCGATATCCTCCCCCAAAGGATAGATCAACTCTGTGTTGAGGAAAAGAGCCGGGAACCTGCCAAAAGTCCTGAAACTCAACATGGCCCTGACCAAAAAAGGTGTCGGACCATTTGAGGTTAAGGGGAACAAAAATGTCTCCTACAAAGCGGCCGAGGCTGTAGTCTTTACCAAAACTGTAGAGATAGCCGGCCTGCAAATTGGGAATAGAAGGGAGTATCCCATCCAGCATCCCATAGGTGAACTGCGCTGTTTTTATCTCTGGAGACTCATCGAGAAAGCTCCTCGGCTCCAAGAGAGGTTGGGCCGGTTTGAGCAAAGATGTTACGTCGCGCCACGTTTCCCGGAGCAATGGTTTCAAGTCCCGGGTCGAATTATTGAGCTGGGCAAGACCTGGCCCTACAAAACAGAATGTCAGCATGAACATAACAAGCGGGACTATAGTCCTGATCGACCAGGAAAAGATCAAGTGTCTCAACAAAATGGGACTTGTTGTATCTGGCGTTTGGTTTACATGTTTTGACATTTAATGTCTTATAAAATAAGTATTTATATATATTAAATCATTTAAAACATAATATAATATATTTAACTTCCTGAATTAATGAGGTCTTATATTTTACAAATATAATAAAGTCAACAAGTAAACATAAACTAATATTATTGCAATATGTTATTAACAACATTTAATGTAGGTGTGGCTTGTCGGAATGGTTATGGGATGATAAAAATGGAAAGGCAAAATCTCTCAGAGATCAGCGGACCTGTGAGAGATTTTGGGTCGGTTGGTAGGAATGCAGAGTCGTCTCTATTACGGCTCTGAGGTGGGAAACTAATCTCGGTACTTTTTTGTCAATTTTCTGATATCGTTTTCTGTAAACTCCAGGCCATGCTCTTCCATGAGTTCTTTTTCGATCTTTAGCAGCTCTTCCAATCTTATATCGGACCCAAGTACGCCAACCATCTTGTGGTTTTTGTCTCTAATCGGGCCGGAAACAGTAAGGCAAAGGGCCCCGGTTATTCTGGAGGTGAAAGGGCCCAGGACATGGGTCTTGCCGTCTTTGACCGGCATTATAAACCATGACCTGTCAGAGAAGTCTTCATTATCCTTAAACTCGACAAATTTGGATTTGTCAGCTATGTCGGTGACGTTAGCGGTAATCTTTTGCCCTTCCATGTTCACGACGTAACAATATTGTATGAAAGGATATTTCCTGAGAAAGTCGTGCATGGCCTTTTCCATGGTTTTTACATCCATGGTTGTCATTGGGGTGGAAGATATGAATCTCTCGACGATCTTGGACGCCATCTCCCTTGCTATAAGCTTCATTCGATCCCAATCCGAAATAAACAATTCCGGAAGGTGTCGTTTAACAAGGGCGAGCATCTCCTTATCCGACATTGCTGTCACCCTGCCGTTTTCATACTGCTCCATCACGATGTCGTAAATCCGGGAAATGGCAGGGTGGTTCTTGTCAACCCATTCTTCCTTGGGTACTACCAGTTTGGTGTTGATCCAATGAGCGATACCAGCCAGGCCGGATTTGTCGGTAATGTTGACAAGCGGTGGCTTTCCAAGAATGGTTGCGGTGTCGAATATGTTGTAGATCTCTTCGTTCTTGAGCACCCCGTCAGCGTGAACTCCCGCGCTGGTCGTATTAAACGATTTCCCGACTAGCGGGTAATTATCCGGGACTTTATGACCTAGTTCCATTTCAAAATATTCGGCCACTTCAGATATTACTCGTGGATCCATACCGTCCGGATGACCCCTAAGCGACATATACTCAATTATTAAAGCTTCTAGCGGTGTGTTGCCTGTTCGTTCCCCTATTCCAAGAAGGGTCCCGTTGACGACTGAACACCCGTACAGCCAAGCGGATACAGCGTTTGTGAGGCCTTTATGAAAATCATTGTGACCATGCCATTCCAGCAGATCTTCAGGAACATTCGCATCGTCAATCATGGAGCGAATAAGCTTTGGCACACTGCGCGGAAGAGCTGACCCCGGGAATGTGACTCCAAAACCCATGGTGTCGCACAACCGAATCTTGATTTCGACCCCGGACTCTTCTCTGATTTCCATGATCTTTTGCGCCAAGGGGACGCAGAATCCGTAGATATCGGCCCTGGTTATGTCCTCGAAATGGCATCGTGGAGCAATTCCCTTTTCGATTGTAGTCCGCACCATATCAAGATATTTTTCCATGGCTTTGCGTCGATCCAGCCCCATCTTGAGGAAGATGTGGTAGTCGGAAACCGACGTCAGAATGCCGGTTTCTGTAAGCCCCGCAGCTCTAACGTGGCTCAGGTCCTTTTTCTGAGCCCTGATCCACCCCGTTATTTGGGGATACTGATAGCCCTTTTTACGACAGACCTCTACGGCTTCCCTATCCTTTTTCGTATAGAGAAAGAATTCGGACTGTCTGATTATTCCCCTCGGTCCGGAGAGTCTATGGAGAAAGTCGAAAAGTCTCGAAATCTGTTCAACAGTGAAAGGAGGCCTGGCCTGCTGACCGTCCCTGAATGTGGTATCGGTCATGAGGAAGTTCTTCGCCGGATTTATCGGAATCATGGCAAAATCGAAATCGATCTTCGGCACTTCAGTGTATGGGAATATATTCCTCAATAGGTTCGGTTTCTCGACTTCGCGAAGGAACCTCTCTTTGCTGAACTTGTTGAATTCGTGATATAGCACGCCTCTTTTAGGATCCCATGTGGCCATGGTAAAGCTCCTTCAACCCGTATACAGTTTCTGGTATTCAAATATTAAGATGTTTCTAATTCTTTGTCTTGACAACACTTAACCCTAATTCTTTTAGCTGGTCGGGGCTTACCGGAGTTGGAGCGCCCGTAAGTGGACAGGTGGCTCTCTGCGTCTTTGGAAACGCTATGACGTCACGAATTGATTCCGATCCGGTAAGAATAGCGGTCAGCCGGTCCATTCCAAAAGCGATCCCTCCGTGGGGCGGAGCGCCGTATCTTAAAGCCTCCAACAGGAATCCGAATTTTTGCTCTGCCTGTTCAGAATCAATCCCCAGAGCCTTAAAAACTCGCTGTTGAACGTCGCTTCTAAAAATCCGCATACTGCCTCCGCCTATTTCTGATCCGTTAAGCACAAGATCATAGGCTCGGGATCTTACTGAACCCGGATCCGTTTCGAGAAAGGCCAGGTCCTCTTGCATAGGAGAGGTGAAAGGGTGGTGCATCGCTTTGAAACGCTTCTCATCTTCATCGTATTCAAACATGGGGAATTCCGTTATCCAAACGAATTTGAATTCCCCGGCCGGAATAAGCCCCAATTTTGCGCCAAGCTGATTGCGCAAATTACCAAGCACATCGTTGACTATTTTCGTCGAATCCGCTGCAAAGAGAATTACTGAGCCAGTGTTTGCCCCAACTACGGTGTTAATGTCCAATTTTTCCTTGTCAGACAGAAACTTGGCTATAGGGGATTGCCATTGTCCGGATTCTTTGATCCTGGCGTAAGCCACTCCCTTGCCTCCGTAGATAGTTGCGAAATCCCTCAAATCATCAAGCTCTTTCCTGGAAAGTTTGGAGCCGTCTTCCACATTGAGAGCCTTAACTAGGCCTCCGTTATCCATAGCGTTTCGGAAAACCCCAAATTGAGTTCCCTGAAGAACGGATGTAATTTCCTTCAATTCGAGCCCAAATCTCACATCAGGTTTATCTAGGCCATATCGTAGCACGGCTTCCTTGTAGCTAACCTTGGGAAACGGGGTGGGCAGATCAGCGCCAAGAAGATCCTGGAACACACCCTTTATCATTCTTTCCATAATTGAGAACAGGGCCTGTTCCTCTATAAAGGAAGTTTCGATATCCAACTGGGTGAACTCCGGTTGCCTGTCGGCCCTCAAGTCTTCGTCTCTGAAGCAGCGCACTATTTGGTAATAGCGCTCAAACCCGGCCACCATCAATAGCTGTTTAAATAGCTGGGGCGATTGGGGTAGGGCGTAAAAACTACCGGCGCTCAACCTGCTGGGAACCAGATAATCTCTTGCTCCTTCTGGAGTACTAGTGGTCAGGAAGGGTGTTTCGATTTCGACAAAATCTTCAGAGTTCAAAAAATTTCTGATTTGAGAATTGAGACGATGGCGGAACATGAGATTTTCTCTTGCTCCTGACTGTTTTCTCAAATCGAGATATCGATATTTGTATCTGATGGCGTCCGTAGGGTTTGTTTCCTCGTCTAAAGGGAAGGGTGGGGGATCAGAGAAGTTCAGAGTCCTGAGTTCGTCCACAAAAACTTCGATTTTACCTGTTGCGAGATCGAGGTTTATTGATTCGTCCGGGCGAAGACGAACTTCGCCACTTACGGCAATGACCCATTCAGGTCTGAGATTGTGGGCGCGTCCGTGGGATTCCAGACAAAATTCAGGGTTGAAGACAAGTTGGACCAAGCCATTCCGATCTCTCAAGTCAATAAATATTACGCCGCCGTGATCGCGTCGTCTCATAATCCATCCCATCAGAATGACACGCTTGCCTACATCCGCATCAGACAATTCTTGAGAAAGATGGGATCGTTTCCACCCGTCCAAAGCTTGTAACATCAGGCTATTTCTCCTTGAACCGCTTGTTCGACGCCTGTCAGTTCAACCAGGCGCTGTTCCTTGGTTTTCATGTTTCGAACTGTGACCATTCCCTGGGCCAGTTCATTGTCACCCATCATGATCACCCATTGAGCGCCAATTCTGTCCGCAGTCTTCATTTGAGCCTTCAGACTCATATCTGAATACCGGGTCTCAACTGAAAAACCCTTATTCCTCAACTGATTGACGAGATCGAAAGAAATGTCTCGTGCGCCGGAACCTATGGTAGCGACGAAAACGTCAATTTGTCTCCGGAATACCGGATTTTCATCTGGCAAGTTCATGGCCAAGCGCTCGATACCAATGCCAAAACCAATGCCTGAAACATCCGGGCCCCCAAGTTCCCCGATAAGTGAGTCGTAGCGGCCTCCGCCTCCGATAGCTTTAGTGCGTCCCAGTTGTGAGTGCACAAATTCAAAGGCTGTTCTAGAGTAGTAGTCAAGACCTCTTACCAGACGAGGCTCCTGGCGGTATTTCACGCCGATCCTGTTCAATGCCCCAAGCGTCCTTTGAAAATGATCCTGACACTCCGTGTCAAGCCAGTCACTTATCAATGGAGCGTCACGACTTATGATAGCGCATTCAGGTTCTTTGCAATCTAAAATTCTGAGGGGGTTAGTATCAAACCGTCTCTGACAGTCAGGACAGAGTTTATTCAATGAAGGCTGGAGATATTTTTTGAGTTCCGACCGATACTGAGCCCTACATTTTTTGCAGCCAACCGAATTGATTTCTACAGAAAAGTTTTCAGCCCCAAGTTCCTGAAAAATTGAAGAAGCAGCGAAAACGGTTTCCGCGTCGGTTAGATGTGAGTCATCTCCGAGGACTTCGGCGTTGATTTGAAAAAACTGACGAAATCGGCCCTTTGAAGGTCTTTCTCGACGGAACATGGGGCCAATGGAGAAGACCTTGAGCACAGGCTCATGTTTCAAGAGAGAATGTTCTACGACCGAGCGTAAGATCCCGGCTGTCGCTTCAGGTCGCAGGCTGAGTGAATCGCCGCTGATATCAGTAAAGGTATACATCTCTTTTTCCACAATATCTGTGGATTGACCAATACCTCTCTGAAACAGTTCCGATTTTTCCATGATCGGAGTGACGATTTCGCGAAATCCGAACCTCTGCAGAACGGACCGAGCCGTATCCACAATGAAAGCCCATTTGGAGGTTTGATCGGGCAGGATATCGTGAAAGCCTTTAATTAGATTTATCATAAACGGGTCCAGTGGATTAAGGATCTAATGACCAGGATGATCATGCAAAATAGCTAGATTAAGACAAATAGACGCCAGTGGTCAAGGTTAATCGCCGAATTTTGTTACGGGGCAAGCCCCCACGAAGCGATTGTCAGGACCTGGCGGGAATTCGCCGGGATCTGAAATGACTGATACTAATGAGCGGAGATTTGAAAACAGCCCCATTGACTTCGAAAATTGGGGCAGAAAATGTCCGTTTTTGGTGTATCCTTGCTTATGAAGAATTCTTTCTCAATCTTTCCACCGATGTCCTGGATAAATTGGCGGAAGTCACTGATGGTAATTCTATGAATATCCGGAGTATTGTACCAGGGGTGTGGAAAGGTTCTTACTATCGGCGTCCTACCCTTCAGCAGGTATTCAAGAGTGATTTTCCAGTGCCCAAAATTGGGCAGCGCTATAATGGATTTCGATCCCACTCTCAACATTTCCCGGACCAGCCGTTCCGGATTGATTAGCTGTTGGAGGGTTCGGCTTAAAACAACATACTCATAACTCAAATCAGGGAATCCTTCCAGCCCATGGTCGAGGTCAAGAGTCATAACTCTTATACCTCTCTCGGTACATCTAATTACCTTTTCCTGGTCCAGTTCAACACCGCATCCTTCTACGTCCTTTTCATCACGTAGCCTTGCCAACAGTGTCCCTGAACCACAACCCAAATCCAGAACCCTGGTCCCAGGCGTAATCAAGTCTATGATGATATTGAACCCGACCTCAAATTCGTGAAATGGGGTCCGGATTTCTGCGGTCTGTTCAAACACCCTTCAAAAAACCTCTTACTATTCTTGTTAGGTTAGGCATACCCTGAGGGACCAGGAATGAATCGTGTCCGTAAGGTAAATCCACCTCTACGAATGAAACATGTTTCTTGGCGGCCTGCAGGGCCCTGACGATGGCCAGAGACATCGATGTTGGGTAAAGCCAATCAGATGTAAACGATATCACGAGCATCTTCGCTGTTATGTTCCTAAAAGCGTTTACCAAGTCACCATATTCGCGAACGAGATCAAAATAATCAATTGCTTTGGTAATGATAATGTAAGAGTCTTCGTCGAACCTTTCCATAAAGGTGCTGCCCTTATGTTTAAGGTAGGACTCGATCTCGAATTCTCCATCAAGACCTTCGCTTTCTCCGAGACTGTAAGTGGTTCCATCCATGTCGCGAAGCGCCATTTTTCGTCCAAACTTGACCTGCATGGTTTCTTCCGACAGGTAAGTTATGTGGCCGATCATTCTTGCCACCGCAAGGCCCCGTCCCGATTTTTGCACTCCCTCTGAATAATCGCCATGTCTCTCTGTGGAGGCGGGGTCCGAGTATATGGCGTTTCTTCCTACCCAGTTGAAGGCAATGCCTTGGGGAGAAAGACGGGCAGTGGCAGCGATCACGACAGCGGACCTGAGTCTGTCTCCAAAGCGACAAGCCCAATCCAATGCCTCCATTCCACCCATCGACCCACCGATAACGGTGTGCAATTTGCGGATACCAAGCCTTTCCACAAGCATTACCTGCACGTTTACCATGTCACCAATAGTGATAAGAGGGAATGAACGCCGGTAAGGTCCACCCGTGACAGGATTGACGCTCGTTGGACCGGTGGTTCCCTTGCAACCCCCTAAACAGTTGGAGCAAATGACAAAATATTTGTTGGTATCAATACCCTTTCCTGGACCTATCATACCGTCCCACCAGCCCACGCGGCCGTCCTCGTCCACCCCTGCGGCATGGGCGTCTCCGGAGAGCGCATGAACAACTAGCACCGCGTTATCAGCTTGAGCGTTCAACAGGCCGTAGGTTTCATAGGCCACTGTGATGGAGCCCAGGGAAACACCGGACTCAAGCTTCAAACCATCCAGTTGGATGTACTGGGTAGAAACTATTCCAATCTGATCCACATGCGTCCTCCGTCACAAACCGATCGTCTTCGTATCATTCAGACTTGGCGTGCCTCTCTGTGATTCGTTCGGCCGCTTGAACCACTAGACAGGCTGGTTCAAGAAAATCGAGGCAACACGGCTTTTGTTCCGCAAAACTTTATCAGGGCCTGATCAAGAGAGTTTGTTCGTCCTTCTACGCATATTTTCCCAAGAAAATCGCCGGCTTCACGTTTCTGGAACCAGTTTGCGCCAAATGTGTCTTCCAGGAAGTTCCTCATGACTTCCGCCCCAGCCCAGGCCCAAACATACTCCGCAGAATAGAAGTCCCGATCCATGTCAATAAGGTATCCGTCAGGTTCGTAATTGAATCCTGTAGACCTGTTCAGCCATTTACAATAATGGGCGGAATCTTTAAACGGACCAACCTCGAACAAATCCTTTTCAGCAAGAAATTTTCCGATATGACGACGAATCAAAAGCAATCTTTTCGTTCTTGACAAATCGGCCAATGTATCAGCCTGACCTACTGGAACTCCGGCCACATCGCTTAGCCAGACGGGGTTCTCCACCAACTGAGCGAACAGAAACGCGAAGGCCTCATCGAGGGCAGCGGATCGATAAAATCTCTTGTATTCAATCGGGAGTTCCGCCGAAAATCCGCTCAGAAAAAACGCGTGTCCCATCTCGTGTAGCAAGGTTTCAAGATCTATCAAACCTCCAATGGGACGCATAACGACAAATATCTTTCCTGGCAGATCCACGGGTATACAGAGCGCGTCGAAACTTTTTTCATGGCGGTCTTCAATATCTATTATTATGTCTTTTCGCTTCGTCAAATCCAGGCCTAATCCAAGAAAAGCGCCCTGTACAGTTTCAACAAGAGACGATGTCGGAAAACAACTGTCGAAATCGTCTATTCTCATCAAGCGAAGAGCGTGACACCTGTTGAGTTCTTCGATTGTCCGGCCCAATCGTTGTTCCGCCCACGATCTGGCGTTGGTAAAATATAAATCGTCCGTTTCACACAAAAAGTTGATGAATATATCGGCCCACTCTTGAAAGGAAGAATCCCTTTTTTTTTCAACATAATCGGCCAAACTGTGAAATCCAAAAGTTTCCTTAACTGTTCGAGTTGTTACGTCAAGAATGCTAAGCAAAATGGGGTTCAAAATAACCCTGCAGAAGATACCAATTTCTTTTCGCATTTCTTCTCGGAGTTCAAACTTATCCTGAGTCTGGAGCCATGGAACGATCTCCACGGCAGGTATCTTGACGCCCTGAACAACCATCCTCCCCTTATCCATGTAGAATTTGAACATATCGGAAAGGGAGGAATTTCTTGATTCGACAATAAGATCCTTACAAGTGTATAGAATGCGCTCCTGCAGATCTCTTTCAGCAACTGAGGTCTGTGAGGTGACCATGTCACTCAATTGGTCAATCGTAGACTGGCTGAGGAGCAAAGAATCCGAGGGTAGTATGTCTGAAAAGCCTCTCGTAACAGAGGTTCCTGTGGTTTGCTCCAGAGTAAGCAGCGCAAGGTTCCGATAAGCGTCATCCAGCGCTTGGACGGTCTTGCGATGGTCGTATCTGTTCATACTCCTATCTCCGTTGGCAATCATACGCGCGAAGTCGGCGCGCGTACAGTCACGACATTAGTGGTATTTTCACTGACACCTGTCATGTGAAAAGCCAATTACGCCCCTTCTTTAGACCCGCACAAACGTGTCCGGGTTACGACTCGAACCGACGTGTGGATGTTTCGAGTTACGATGCGTGCGCAAACTCACGAAACTTTTATCATGTTGATGATGTTGACCACAATTAAAAGGGATTGAAGCCCTTACATGGTCATTAAATATTTATTGAAGGCTATAACAAAATTTTTCCGAGGACTAAACTAGTGACGCAAGGAAATCAGATTTGTAAAAGAAGCCTTGAAGTCAATAAATTGTAACGCGCCGCAGGTTAAATTATACCCACTTTGTTCTGTTCTGCCCAGAATTCCTGTTTGCGTTGGTTTTCTTGTTATTTCTAGGAGACGGACCAGTCCGGCCCCTCTTGTTCATCAAACATTCCCAGGAACAATAACCGTATACTGAATAGGTCATAGTTTGGTTTGCCGAATATTCTCTACCGCAAGTCTTACATCTTTCCAAAATGGTTCCTCCTATGGAAACAAATTTAGTTTATGACCTTCCAACAACATACGTGACCATCACGGCGGCTGAAAAGTCGTTTTAGTAAGCAGTCGTAATTTTTCAATACAACTTAGAATCTGTGTTTATGGATTGTTGGATCTAAGTAGCCTCAACCAAGTTCATCCCAGAAAAAGCCAACGTCTTCTTGAGAGTGGAATAGGGTTCATAAATGCAAGACAACAGGTTGCTACAAAAGGTTCATTACTTTAGCAATATATCTCGGTATTGAATCCCGGATTGTGACAATGCGCTACCAATTTGAGAAATTGATGTCCGTCACTAACTGCCTATCAACCATAAGAATGATCGATGGAGGGTCTCTCAAAAATAAACGCCAAACAGATTCGGACGGCATTGTTATCACCGGCAAACGCTCATGTCAAATAATGATTTTAATTACTGTAAAAAAAATTGTTTCTTTGTACCCAATGGAGTATAAACAAAAGTTTGAGGGCGTGATCGATTTGCGTACGCCTTGTATTAGTTTAATATACTTCCGATTTAAAGCTAGAGCACGACGGGAGCTTTTTTGAAGGTAATTAAAACAATGAGCCCATTGTTTGTATGTCCTGTAAACATTAAAAATGATTTGATACCGCGCTGATTTTCTGATGAAGTCTCAACAAATTGCAGCGTTCGGAAAGCGCGTTTTATTAGATCACTCGATTAAATAAACAGTTGTAAGCTACTAATTTCCAGGAGAACTGAACATGCCAAAAATGAAATCGTGCCGTGGGGCCGCAAAGAGGTTCACGGTCTTAAAAAGTGGCGGAATAAAAAGGAAAAAGGCTTATCGCAGCCACATCTTGACTTCAAAATCAACCAAGCAGAAAAGAGGGTTGAGACAAAGCGGTTATATTAGTCCTGAAGACGTCGGACAAATTAGAAAATTGCTACCCTACGGTTAACCTTTGATCGAAGCCACGGACTATGAGGCTGTTATGAAAATGGTCGGCGCTTGATTTGCCGATAGGAATCACGGAGCCTTTTTTGATAAGAGGCGATTTAAGGAGATAGTTATGCCGAGAGTTAGATGTTCGCCTGCAAGCAGGGCGAGACGGAAGAAAATACTGAAGGCCGCTAAGGGCTTTGTAGGTGGGCGAAGCCGCACTCTGAAACAGGCAAAGGAGACTCTTGAAAGAGCCCTTTGTTACGCGTATAGGGATCGCAGAGTCCGGAGAAGAGATTTTAGAAGTTTGTGGATAACTAGAATTAATGCAGGGTGCAGGCTCAATGGGCTTCCCTACAATAGGTTCATAGAAGGACTCAAGAAGGCTGGCCTCGGGTTAGATAGGAAAATCCTCGCAGATCTGGCCGTATCGGACCCAGTAGTCTTTTCAGGGGTTGTGAACCAGGCCAAGCAGGCGCTTCAGGTCTGATTTTGTCCTTCGTTTTGATCGCATAGGCCGGGCCAACGCGTTTTTTGGTTTCTGCGCGTCGCCTGGCAAAAATTTATTAATCGGTTACGGTCTCAGTGACCGTTTTTTTTCTCAATTGGAACTGCAATAACTTTTGATTCAAGAATTCTTGCGTAGCCTATAGAGGGTTCGTCTTGAAGAAAGGACGCCCAAGGAATGAAAGATCAACTTGATTCGCTCAGAGCCTCTACCGTTGAACTCTTGGCCTATACAATGGACCCAACGGCTCTCAATGAGGCCCGCACAAAAATCCTTGGACGGAAAGGGGAGTTGACCTCGATTTTGAGGGGGTTGAAAAATCTTCCGGTAGAAGAAAGGTCTGTAGTCGGGCAACTTGCCAATCAAATCAAATCCGAACTAGAAGTCCTGTTCGAGACTAGAGAATCTGATCTGAGGGATGCGCTTGAGCGCGATATGTTAGCGCTTGAAACGATAGATGTGACTTTATCCGGAAGACGATTGCCTCTCGGGAAATCTCATATTCTCAACCGGGTGACACAAGAACTGGTCGAGGTGTTCTCGGGGTTAGGCTTTCAGTTGGCTGAGGGGCCGGAAGTTGAAATTGATTACTACAATTTTGAAGCTTTGAATATGCCGAAGAATCATCCAGCGCGAGACATGCAGGACACGTTTTATTTTTCTGAAAACGTGCTCTTGAGAACTCATACGTCACCCGTTCAGATCAGAACAATGGAAAAAAGAAAACCTCCTGTTAAGGTTATTTGCCCCGGCAAGGTCTACAGGCGTGACGCGGATGTGACACATTCTCCGATGTTCATGCAAGTCGAAGGGCTTTGGGTTGACGAGAGAGTTTCCTTTTCTGATTTGAAAGGTGTCCTGACGGCCTTTGCCAGGGAGTATTTTGGAGACCGACTGGGGCTTCGCTTCAGGCCCAGTTTTTTCCCCTTCACTGAGCCGTCCGCGGAAGTTGATATACAATGCGTAATTTGTGGTGGATCGGGTTGTAGAACCTGTTCGTTTACCGGTTGGCTCGAAATATTGGGGTCAGGAATGGTGGATCCGGCATTGTACAAATTTGTGGGCTATGATCCGGAGATTTATTCCGGGTTTGCTTTTGGCTTGGGGGTTGAGAGAGTGGCCATGTTGAAATATGGAATTCCCGATATCCGCCTGTTCTATGAAAATGACGTTCGGTTCTTGGGCCAATTTTAAAAAACGTTCCGGCTGGTCGGATTCCCCTGTTTTTGGGTCCGATAGACCCCGACGCCAATCCTTAACTAAAATCTTGCCGACAACGACAATTGTAATAAGAGGTGAAAAGGTATGCTCGTCAGCTCAAATTGGCTGAAAGAGTTTGTCGATATTGATATGGAGCCTGAGGAAACGGCTGAACTTCTCACTATGGGAGGCATAGAAGTTGAATCGGTGACCCGTGTTGGGTCAGAGTTGGCCCCATGTATCACTGCAAAAATTGAGAAAGTCACACCTCACCCGAACTCCGACAAACTTAAGCTTGCATTGATTAGAATCGGCGACAGGTCCGAGACGGTAGTCTGCGGTGCCCCCAATATTCAGCAAGGTCAAATAGCCGCGTATGCCCCTGAAGATACCGTCCTGGCGTCAGGCGTAAGGGTTATAAGCAGGTCGGTTAGAGGCGTGGAATCCCCAGGGATGCTTTGCTCAGAAAAAGAGCTTGGTCTAGGGGAAGACGCGTCAGGGATACTCGTTTTTGCTGACGACACTCCGGTAGGGGTGTCTCTGATTGAGGCCTTTCCGGATATTGAGGACATAATTTTTGAAATATCCATAACCCCGAATCGCGGGGACTGTCTATCTGTGATAGGGGTAGCCAGGGAAATCGCGGCTCTTTCCGGAGGTACGCTCAGGAGCCTCGATGTTAGAATCGAAGAGTCTGATAGACAGATAGAAACCGAGTTAGCTGTTGAAGTCCCTGATTTTGAGCTTTGCCCCCGTTATGTCGCCAGAATGATAGACAATGTTAAAGTCGGACCGTCACCTTTTTCCGTAAGGCTGCGGTTGTTCAGAGGAGGGGTGAGGCCAATATCCAATGTTGTCGATGCGACGAACTATGTGCTCATGGAATTCGGCCAGCCTCTGCATGCGTTTGATCATCTATCCCTGGCCCGTAGGAAGATTGTTGTCAGAAGATGTGTTCCCGGAGAATCGTTCCAGACACTTGATGGGACAGAGAGAAAACTACCCCTGGATTCTCTGATGATACGAGACGGAGAAAAGTCCGTTGCTCTGGCAGGCATTATGGGTGGTTTGAATTCGGAGATACTGGATACTACCAGCACGGTCGTCATAGAGAGCGCGTGTTTTGAACGCTTCGGTATCCGAAGAACGGCCAAGGCGCTTGGAATGTCTACAGAGGCTTCATTCAGGTTTGAGAGAGGAGTGGACCCTGAGGGATGCGGATGGGCTGCCGATCGAGTAACAGCGCTTATCCAGGAATGGACCGGAGGAAAGATTTTAAAGGGGAAAATAGATGTTTATCCCGAGCCTATAGTTCGCGAGAGCGCCAGGGTACGACCTTCTAAAGTCAATGCGACTCTTGGGCTGGACCTCGCTCCCGGCCAAATGAAAACCTATCTCGAAAGTCTTGGTATTGATGTCCAGATCTCGGGAAGATGTGAGGGCGATTTGGTATGTGTATCTCCCAGTTGGCGATGGGATCTTGAACGGGAGGTCGACTATGTGGAAGAAATAGCAAGAGTCCACGGGTATCAGAATATTCCCGCCACTATGCCGGTTTGTGGCTCGGAGCCGGACAACACCAAGCGTGAATATAACATGGTCAATAGATTCAGGGACCTGATGAATTCATCCGGATTCACTGAGATCCTAACAATGTCTTTTATTTCCAGCGAACTCGCGGATTCTTTCCGTGAAGAGTGTGAAGACGAAATAGACTTTGCGTTAATGAATCCATTGACAGAGGATTTCACTGTAATGCGAAGGTCTCTCCTGCCGGGTATCTTCGGCGCGTTAAAGAGAAATATAAATTTCAAGAATGAAAACTTGAGGTTATATGAAATTGGCAGGACATTTGTTCCTGTTTCAGGTTCGGAAACGCCTCGAGAGAATCTTAAACTAACCGGAGTGGCATGTGGATCAAGATACCCTGACGTGTGGCATTTTAACAGGGGCGAGGTCGACATACTTGGAAAAGTTGAAGTTAGACCAGAAGTTGACTTTTTTGACATAAAAGGCGCGTTGGAAAATGTCCTGGACGGTCTTGCGATAACGGATGTTCATTTTGTACCGTCCCACCAGAAATTCTTACATCCTGGTAAGAGTGCGAATTTAATTGTTAATGGAGAAGATATAGGATTTCTTGGTGAGTTATCTCCAGAGAAGACTAGAGAAATTGGTTTAAGTAAGAAAGTTCAAATCTTTGACGTTTTCCTAGAGCCTCTTTTGGTTCAAACACGTAAGGATAGGGTCTTTAGGCCGCTTCCCCGCTACCCTTATGTAGAAAGAGATCTATCGATCATAGTTGAAACAAATTGTTCAGAAGATAAGATTAAACTCTTGATTTCACGTCTAGGGCATGATATCATTACCTCAGTGATCCTATTTGATTTATATCGGGGAGAATCGATTCCGGAGGGACATCAAGGTATGGCGTTCCGGATCCGATATCAGTCTGAGGATCGAACCCTCACCGACGCTGAAGTCCAGGAGGTTCATTCTCAGGTGACCGGGACTCTCACAAGAGAGTTAGGTGTCACTGTAAGAGAATGATAAGACAAAGGCTTTTTGCTTTCATTGTTAGTGAAAAGCCGGTTCGACTTTCCGGTTTGGCTTTCGGTGGATTCTCATATGGAGGGGTGGGTTTGCAATGACCATCGCGATTCCAGAGAAGCAGTATTTTAAAATCGGTGAAGTAAGTGAAATTCTGAATGTTGAGCCTTATGTTCTGAGGTATTGGGAATCAGAATTCAAGATTCTGAAACCTACTCGGACAAGGGCTAGACAAAGATTGTACCATAAGCGAGATTTAGAATTACTGCTCGAAATAAAACATCTTCTTTATGACGAAAAGTTCACTATCGCCGGCGCAAAAAAAAGGCTTCAAGAAATGAAGAAGCAGGCGGCGGCGGAAAAGAAGGCGGCCAAGGCGCCTAAGGCTTCTCGTGTAAAAGAGGAAATCAAAGCCCTTGAGAATCGAATGGAGAACGCCGCATCCAATGACACTCAAGTGGACTACCGCGATCTGCTTATAGAGATCAAGAAAGAACTCAAAGAACTCAGAATGATACTTGAAGGTTAGCTGTAAAAGGGCCTGGGCTCGCTCCTATTTGAAAGTGTGAGCCTGTGACCAAGCGAACCTTTAAAATACTTTCACCAAATTTCCAAGAACCTTCGTATCCCTCTACCCAAGGTTTCATTCCCTATTATCAGTGATAGAGAATCAAAAAAATATTGCCTGAAGGCCAGGTCAAAATTATTATAACTGTACGTGAGCTTATGCTCAGGCCAATGTCATCAAGTGAGGTTTTACATGAGCACACCAATGCACTGCCCGGGATTTGAAACCAACAAAAGTTTAAGTTCTTTCATTTGCAAATGCCCAAATTGCGGAACGGAAAGAGAAATCTTTTCCGATGAGTTCGATCGGACTCACACTTGTAAGAGTTGTAAACAACCCATAGACTTCTCCAAATGCTCGATTGAAGGAAGTGGCGGCGGGGCAAAGTGAAAAAAGCGCCTGCTCGTTGAGGCGCAGTCGGCCCGTAGCGGTTTTACCACGACCCAAAAACACGATGGGATTGAAATGGGGGTTGCTTTACCGGGGCTCGGAAAGAATTTCTCCGACGATGGCTTTGAAGAGTGTTCCCCTGTGAAATTCATTGTTGAACATTCCGAATGAGGCGCAACCCGGTGAGAGAAGTATAGCGTCACCTGAAGACGCTTGTTCGTAAAGCGACATAACTGCCTGTCTGAGATTGTCGAAAAGGCCGATAATCTTGCTCTCGGCCCCTTTAGAAACTAGATCTGAATATAAGGCTGATGTTGCGGTTCCTTCCAGTAGGGCTATTTTAAACGCCCTTCTGGAAGCTGCTTCCGCGAATGGCGCTAGGTCAAGTTCCTTGTCCGCTCCTCCTGCCAAAAGGAAAATACGGTTTGCCTGAACAGCGTTCAGGGCCATTATGCCGGCGACAGGAGTTGTGCTGGTCGAGTCATTGATGAATTGCACGCCATTTTTGATTCCCACAGTTTCTAACCTGTGTTCAACGCCCTCAAAATTCTCCGCTATCGCACGAATGACCTCATCTGATATTCCCAGTCTGGACGTTAGTCTCCATGCTGCGGCGACATTCGAAATATTGTGATCTCCAGGAATTTTGAGTTTAAGGTCCTTTGGAACGTCCACGAAAGAAAACAAATCTTTACCGGCCGGCGCCCCTTCGTAAAGGATTCTGGTGGCCGCCTGATCACCGTTGAAAAGACAAAAATCAAGTCCTTTCTGATACATGTAAATCGCTTTTTTGTCTCTTATATATGAATCCATGCCTTGGTAACGATTCATGTGGTCTGGATAAATGTTGGTGAATACTGAAGCCTGAGGCGAAATCTTGGCATCGTGGAATCCCTGTAACTGCCAACTGGAAAGTTCGAGCACTACGATGTCTCCTTGGGCAACATCGGCGAGAAGCGGAAGCGTGGCTACACCCATGATGTTGCCTGCGAGATAGACCCTGGGTTTGACTTGCTTCAAGATTCTGTAAATCAATTCCGTAGTGGTAGTTTTTCCACGGGTACCGGTGATTCCTATGACCAAGCCTCTAAAGAGTTTACAGAAAAGACTCTCATCCATTTCAATGGGGACGTCATGATCAGCGGCCAACTTCAAAAACGGAGACGATTCTGGAACGTCAGCGTTTCTAAGGACCATGTCAGTTTCAACAAAATCAGTTGGATCGTGACCTCCAACCCTAATTCGGACGGGCAATCCCCGAAGTCTTTTAAGGGATGGGGCTAACTGTTCCTCCGTCTTTAGGTCTGTCACGGTTACTTTTGCCCCACACTTAACCAGAAACAGAGTGTCGTTGAGCCCGCGGCCCAAAAGCCCCAGGCCCATGACCGTTATTCTCTTACCGAGAAAAATTGATTTGAAGTCTTTCAATTTTTAGAGACCTGCATACCTACAATACAAATGTATCGCAGTAGATTCGCACAAGGCGTTATAGCCGACAGGGATACTGGATCGCCATTTCAATGTCGTTCGGTTCAACTAACGGTGAGTTCACAGATTCGAAAGTATATATGGTCCATCCTCCGTGATTGCGATTGAGTGTTCGAAGTGCGCCGAAAGCTTCCCATCTGCTGTGACTGCCGTCCATTCGTCATTGAGCAGCTTGATTCTCCATGAGCCCTGATTGACCATCGGTTCGAGAGCCAACGTCATTCCGATCTCGAGACGTGGATTTCCACCGACTCCGGTGTAATTAGGGATTTGAGGGGGTTCATGCATGTTGCGTCCTACCCCATGTCCTACAAAATCACGAACAACGGAGAATCCATTAGCCTCAACGTGTTTCTGTACTGCTGATGATATTTGTTGCAACCGGTTTCCCGGAATTGCCTGTTCGATTCCTCTATACAAGGATTCTTCCGTCACGTTGAGGAGCTTTGCGGCGTCTTCGGAGACGGAGCCCACGGGATAAGTACGTGCGGCGTCTCCAACAAAACCCTTGTACAGTACCCCCACATCAACGCCTACAATGTCTCCCTCCTTCAGAATCCTAGGTCCGGGAATGCCATGAACGACCTGCTCATTTACGGAAGAGCATATACAGGCGGGGTAGGGGCGTCGGTTACTCATTCGATAACCTTTGAACGCCGGTTTGCCGCCGGAATTTCTGATCATGACCGAGGCTATCTTGTCCAATTCACCGGTTGTAATCCCAGGCCTAATGATTTCACCGATTCTGGCCAAAATATTGGCGACGATTCGGTTTGCTTCCCTTAATATTTCAATCTCTTTGCTGGTTTTAAGGATTATTGGATCGTCTCTCAAGATCTGCCTGCCTTACAAGATTAATTTGTGGTTTACAATTTCTATCAAATTGCGTGAGAAATTTCCATATAGTCGATATTCTATAATTTATCGCTTGACAGTTTTTTTTGGGTAAGCTAAGCTAAATTAGCTAGTCATGTAATCGCCCGACGGAAGTCCGTATCCTCCTTCTTTGGAGCCATACCCTTTTTTAGAATCCGTCGGGCTTCTTTTTGATTTGGGTTTTTAAATCTTCGAAAGAAATTCGTATTTATCCATCCGATAGAACGTTTTCATCTAAAATACCAACATGAGAACTTACAAGACGATAATTTTCTTGATTCTTCTTGGAGCGGTTTTTGTTCTCGGCGCCAGTGTGTCATCATGGATCAAAACTGCTTATTGGTCTTCACGAATCGACAACAACTTTTCCGAACAAGCCATCTTTATTGGAGATTGGCAGGGAACATCCGGAACTACAATCAATATCCGGCAGGATGGAAAAGGTGATTTTCACGGGCACTACTATCATGTTCGCGGCGCAACCGTAATAATCAAAGGCAAACAGATTTGTTTCGGATTTCCTGGATTCGAAAGAACATTTACAATAGAAGAACCACCTCGATTGGGAGATGATGGACTATGGCGAATGCGCCTCAACGGTGAACTATTTTTCAAACAGTCTCACGAGTTATTGGTCAACAACCAGAACCCGAACTACTCAGATCGGAGACATTTTGAAGAAGACGGTGTCCCCGATTTGAGTTAACTTTGGTCTATTTGCTTAACAATTTACGAAAGTGGTATCCGAAAAGAGCGCTAGAGACGGCTTCACCAAAGGCCTCTCGATGAAAGACCAGCGCATTTACTAACAGTTTCCAATAATAATATTTCCCTTTGTCCAGTATTCCCAGATACAGGATCGAAGAAAAGAAAGCCCTGATTTCCAATCGGTCGATTCTTTTACGTCGAGTGGGTTTGTATTCCTTGAGGAACTCCAGAACTCGCTTGTAATACTCGGCAGGCGAATATATGTGGTTGAGTACCGCCTGATATCCAGCTCGAATGGTTTCAGCGTCCATTTTCTTGGGAATAAAATTCAACGAGCCATCGCAATTGTCACCCGTGCAATCGGCAAGTAGCCGGCCCTCCTGCTGAAGCCGTTGGTATAATCTTGTGCCCGGTATGGCGTTGAGTAGACCTATCATCGCTTTGGCTACGCCGCTGCTTTGAATAAACCTGATCTGGCTTTCAAAGATGTTTGGCGGATCATTGTCAAATCCTATGATAAAGCCTCCCATAACCTCCATGCCATTCCTCTGAATGGTCTTAACCGCTTCTACCAAATCCTTGGACTGATTCTGGCGTTTTCCACATTCAGCGAGGCACTCCTCTTCCGGTGTTTCAAGTCCTAGAAATACCGAATCAAAACCCGCTGCGGTCATGAGTGACATCAATTCCTGATCATCGGCCAGATTTACCGAAGCTTCCGTAAACAGAGAGAACGGATATTCACGTTCTTTCTGCCAACCCTCCAATTCAGCCAATAATGATTTGACCTTGGCCTTGTTGCCGATGAAATTGTCATCAACTATAAAACATCGGCCTCGCCAACCCATCTGATAGAGAATTTCAAATTCACGAAGCATCTGGTCATTGGACTTGACTCTAGTTTTACGGCCGTTGAGTTGAACTATATCGCAGAATTCGCAGTCAAATGGACAACCCCTCGAATATTGAATAGACATACAGGCGTAATAACTCATATTTATGAGATCCCACTTGGGCAAAGGTGTAAAAGTTATGTCAGGTTTCTCTTCAGAGGTATAAATGCGTTGCAAAGACCCTTTGTGGAGATCTTCAAGAAAGAGCGGTAAAGTAATCTCCGCTTCGTTTAAGACTAACGTGTCAATTTCCGGGAATTCTTTCGGGGTGCTCGAAAATAATGGTCCGCCTGCTACGATGGGCTTGTTGAGATCCTTCGCGCGTCGAACAACCTCCCGAACGGAGTCTTTTTGGACTACCATAGCTCCAATGAATACCATATCGGCCCACTTCAGGTCTTCATCAGTCAGGGGCTCTACATTCATGTCAACGAGCTTTATTCCCCAATCCTGGGGTAACATCGAACCAATGGTAAGAAGTCCCAAAGGGACGTGCGCCGCGCGCTTCCTTATAAACTTTAGTATATGTTTAAAACTCCAAAAAGTGTCGGGGATAGTCGGATACACAAGTAAAACTTTCATTTTTAAATAATCCTTTGCAAATTTGCTCGGTTAAAAAACAATGAAAAGTCGATCCCAGGGGTAGGACAGATTTTCCCATGACTTGAAACGCAGCAGACGTGATGATAGTTAATTGTTACCAATACCTTTGTCAATTTAATTGATAGGCCAGCGGACTTACGGGGCCTTAGGACCGGCAATCTTCCGTTCAGCGCTGTTAAGAGGTTTTCCGTAAGGAGATTCGAGGAATCGCAACATTGGTGAATCCGGATTCAACAGGAATACGGTGTCCTTTGAGAAGATTTTCTTGTATGCTTCAATACTTCTCGTAAATCGGAAGAAATCCTCATCCTTTGTATAAGCCTCAGCGTAAATTTTCGCAGACTCAGCTTCACCTTCTCCTTTTAATGCTTGAGCCTTCTTGTATGCCTCAGCGAGAATGATTTCCCTTTCTTTGTCTGCTGTTGCCCGTATTTCGCGGGCTTGCTCGTCGCCTTCGGCTCTATATCTCTTGGCAATTCTCTCTCTTTCAGCTTTCATTCGAGCAAATACGCTGCTTTGAACCTCCTCTGGCAGGTCAACCCTCCTGATTCTAACATCTATAACCCTGATACCAAATCGTTTTGCCTGTTCTTCGGTTCCTTTCGTCACCTGATTCATGATCTTTTCGCGTTCTTCCCTAATAAATTCCTTAAAGTTGTGATTGGCGATTTCCTGTCTGAGGCGCGCGGAAGTAATGTCATTAAGTCTGGCAATGGCCCCCGTATAATTCCTGACAGTTTGAAAGAAAACCAAAGGCTGATCAATTTGCCATCTGGACACGGTGTCCACAGTAAGACGCTTTTTGTCCAGAGTAATATATTCGGCCGGTCTGGCTTCTGCGGCTAAAATCTTCTTCTCCAGCACTATAAGTTCTTGTATAACCGGAATCTTGAAATACAACCCCGGATCACGAATTATTCTCACAGGTTTGCCGAATTCCAGGACTAGTCCCTGTTCCCATTCCTGAATCACAAATAGCGATTGAAGGGCTATCAGAGCTACAACGAATAGCGCCAAAACATATTTAAGCATGATTCTCACTGTCCCTTCTTGGATTGATCATTTGTGGAATTCTGTTTGTCGATGGGTGGGGCTGTAAGAAGTCCATAGGCGTCAGAGAGGTTGAGAAGCGGCATGACCTTGGAGTCCGAACTTTGGGTTACCAGCTTTCTAGCTGACGAAAAAACTTTTTCGACGGCTTCGAGGTATAATCTTTCCCTTGTTACTCCGGGAGCTTTCGAATAGGCTGATTCAACCAGAGAGAAACGTTGGGCGTCACCCTGGGCCCTAATTACCCGCTCAGCTTTAAACGCCTCAGCCTGTCTTATCTCCTGTTGAGCATGACCTCTTGCCTTGGGGATCACATCTTCCGAGTAGCCGTCGGCTTCCTTTATAAGTCGTTCCCGATCTTCCCAAGCCCTCACAACGTCATGAAACGCTTCCTGAACTTGAGATGGCGGGTCCACTACCAACAGTCGAGCCTGGGTAATAAGTAAACCGGTATTGTAATTGTCCAAAAGTTTTTGCAGGTATAACTGCACCTTCTGCTGGATCTCCATTCTACCCTTTGTCATTGTATAATCGATGGTGTTTTCGCCTACTATTCCTCTAAGGGCTACTTCGGCGGAAGCTCGAAGGGTGTTTTCGGGCGCATCAGCTCCAAAAAGAAATTTGACGGGATCTTGCACCATGTATTGGACGAATAGTTGAACATCTACTATGTTTTCGTCCCCAGTCAGCATTAGCGATTCGGCCGGAACCGAACGGGTTCTAGATCCATCGCTACGAAAGCCTATTTCCGCTCGTCTGACTTTGGTAACATCTACTACGATTTGATTCATAAAAGGTTTAGGGAGTCTATAACGAAGGCCCGGGTCTGATATGGAATATTCTTTTCCAAAAAGAAGAACGACGGCCTTTTCTCCGGGTCCCACAACATAAAAGCCCGAACAGATGTACATGATCAGCAGGATTCCACACATTGCCCAGAATCCCCAGCCCTTCATGAATTGATTCAGCTTGCGCCTGTAATCGTCAAAGTTACGCTGAAACTCTCCGAATGGACTATTCTGGTCCTGCCTGTTCTGATATCCGTCCATGAAGCCTCCTGAGACTCTGTGAAGAAAGCTATGAATCCGCTAGTCAAAACAAATTGCGGGATTTGATCTGAAAATGTCTAAGCCATGATTATGAGATGATTCGAAAACAGAATCCAGCAAGGAAGGTATCCGACATCCTGAAAACAGGACAATTTCGAATAAGTTCACGATAGACCACATAACCGTATAATTATAGCAGAAAACAGGTTTTATCGGTCCTGCCTTCTATTGGACATTCTGACAAGTTTTCGAAACAAAGGTGTTTTTTTAAGCCTTTGAAGGGCCCCATCCGAAAGAGCCTTTTCAATTACGGCCGCTCCCCCAGCCTGAACAGCCAGATCCAAAACCGCCAATGCCTGTTTGTACCTTCCAGTGCTGGCATATATAAGGGCCGCGTTGTAATGGAGCCACTCGGGTTCAAACGGTTCCTTGTCAACCAGTGCCTGTTCATAATACTTTAGGGCGTCATCATAGTAGCCCATTTGTAAATTCAGGTAAACAAGGCGACTAACCGTATAGGGAGCTAAATCGGTGGAACTCTCGATAATTTTACGAAGTTCTAAGGTTCTTTTCCTATTCCCCAGAATGAGGTGAGCCACTGCGTAATCAGCCAGGGCAAACTGATCGGACGGTTCCGTTCTCAAACCCAGGTTGTAATATTTTACGGCGCTTCGTGGTTGACGCTTTTTATACAGGAAATAATGACCCAAATGGAAATAAACCTGAGCGTCATCAGTATCCTTGTTGAGGGTCTTTTTAAAAAGAACCAGGGCGTCTTTTTCTCTGTCCATTTCAAGATACAGATGGCCTAATTCAGTCAGGAACTGGGAATCTTCAGGGTCAATATCAGCGGCCTTGGCCAGATAATGAAGCGCTTTGTCGGAATCGGATTCATCCAAATAGATTAAGCCTAAATTGAAATAGGGATCTCCATTTTCATCATCCAAATTAATAGACGAAACAAAATCCTGTTTGGCCTGATCAACCAGGCCAAGTTTCCAGCGGATGAGGCCACGATTATTGAATAAATAAGCTCGTCCCACGTTACTCAGATGAATAGCCTGATTAATCAGTTCGTGGGCTTCATCGAGACGATCCTCGTCATATTTTGTAAGAGCGGCGTCATTGAGGCTTCGGACCAGCTTTTCGCGTTCCCACTCTTTGCGAGCGCTAAAGACCAGATTTCCTGACCGAAGGCGTTCCAGCTTATCCAATTCGGTGACCAGGACGAAATTATTGACCTCCAAGCCTTCTTCGAGCCAATTGACCTCAACACAAAACGCCGGGACTTTATCCGTGTCTCCAAAGAAACTGAAGTACAGTAACATTTTATGGTCAATGTCTTCTGAAGGGCTTACAAGATCCCAAATCTCGTCGGGGTGTTCAAGTGTGAAAGCTATCCAGGGACCGAATCCAACCTTTCCAAATTTGTTTAGAGCGCTGGAAACACCTGGGATCGCATTGGAAATTGTCACAGTGTCAGGAAAAGAAGGCAGTGATGTATGGATGAGCTTTGGCGAAAATTGCCATAAATCAATTACACTATCAACGTCCCTAGTCGCCATCCACTACCTCGACAGAAAATTCGTGGGCCTTAGAATTCACTCGATCGAATCATTAACAGACCCGTTAATAATTCTATAATATTCTCTTTTTGTAAAAATAGCATGCAGATTGACAGCGGTCAACGAATTGAGAAAAACCGAATGTGTCATTTTGGAGGCTTCTTCTCATTCCCCAGCGATTGGTCCTGAGGGATTTGTTCTAAAAAATGCCCAACTCATGACCGAACCTGCTCCGAGTATCGCTGCTGTCTCAGTTCTGAGGATGAAAGGACCCAAGGACGCAAACGAACTGCCAACTCCAGTGAGCAGGGATTCTTCCTCGTCAGTGATCCCTCCCTCCGGCCCTACCAGTATAATGGCGCTCTTAGGGGCAAAAGTATCCAGGACCATGCCGAGAGGCGCCGCTTCAAGCTTGTTGACCAGACAGATCAAACACGAATCCGGCTTAACTTTTCCCAGAAACTGCGTAAGCCCCGTCGGTTCATTAATTTCAGGCATTTTCGTTCGTCCTGATTGAGCGCAAGCCGAAGAAGCGATTTTGAGCCATCGGGTCCTCGTCGACTGTGGGCGTCGGCTAGAACGTTCTAATAATAGAGGGAAAAACGATTCAACTCCTAGTTCCGTGCAATGTCTTAAAATCTCCTCTGTCGGCCCTGGCCTAACGCACCCAAACGCCAACTCGACTCTTACTGGAAGACTTGGCCCTTCTCCGCAAGAGTCCACGATAGCGCCAATCAGTTTCCCTTCAGCGCTTCGCTCCAGGATTACGTTGTAACTGCGAAAACCATCCAGAACCGTTACGGTATTCCCAGTCTTGAGGCGGAGAACATTTTGCAGGTAATGAATGTTGTCTGGTGAAAACCTGATCGTGTCCGGAAAAAGTTCATGACGAGTTATGAAGATTTTTCGTTCACGTGATCTGGAACTCATTAAATGCCCTTTGAGCTATCAGTTCGCAAAATGTTTGAGATCAAAATCTGAACCGCCTTTGAAAATAATCATGAATTCGATTGAGCCCCTCAAGTATGTTTTCCATGGAATTAGTATACGAAAACCGTAAAAATCCTTCGGCATTGGCTCCGAAATCTATTCCCGGCGCAACCCCCACATGAGCTTCACGAAGTATATCAAAGGCAAACTCGTAAGAATTAGAACAGAACTTGCGAGCATCACACAAGATGTAGAATGCGCCCACCGGATCGTGCTTTATTTCAAACCCGATCTCGCGTAATCCTTTGAGCATGGCAATTCGGCGTTCATTGAAGGTTCGTTTCATTTCCAACGTTTGATCGGAAGAGCTGGTGAGCGCTTCTACTCCCGCGTACTGAACAAAATCAGCCGCGCTAATAAAAAAATTCTGGCTCATTTTCTGTATTGGGCGAACACATTGTGGGGGACTGACGGCGTATCCGAGACGCCAACCCGTCATGGCGAAAAGTTTGGAAAAGCCGTTCACCACGAACGCATTGTCGGTAAATTCCAGTATGGAATGCTCTTGACCTTCATAAACAAGCCCATGGTAAATTTCGTCGGATATGATCGGAACGCCCACGTTGGCCAGTTCTTTCATGTTATCCGGTTTTATCAGGGTTCCGGTAGGGTTTGAAGGCGAGTTGATCAAGATTGCCTTGGTTCGTTTTGTCACTGCGCTTTTCACCGAGTCAGGGTCTAGTTCAAATCCGTCTTCAGCGTGTATGTGGACAAATATGGGGACCGCCCCAAGAAAATTTACGAAATTGGGATAGCACGCGTAATGAGGGTCTGAAAGAATGATTTCATCACCAGGGTCCAGAATGGAAGCGAGTGTCAAAAATATCGCCGGAGAAGACCCTGAAGTTACAATAACGTTATCCGGGTCGACATCCACATCGTAAAGCCGCTTATGATAACTGGATACCGCCCATCGGAGTTCTGGGATTCCAACACTGGAAGTGTAATGAGTTCTTCCTTTTTTCAGCGCCTCGATGCCAGCCTTCAAAATATTGGACGGAGTATCGAAATCCGGTTCCCCAACCTCCAAGTGAATAACATCCTCTCCGTGCTTGGACATTTCCATCGCTTTTTCCAGAACATCCATCACCAGAAAAGGGTTTATATCTGCAGATTTTTTGGAAACAAACTCAAATGGCGGTTTCATCGGGAAAAACCTCTTAGGAGTAGTCGGCGCATGTAGTGCATCGTACGCAAAAACCTTATTATAAAAGAATATGCGTCGCAGGTTCAAACTTATTCATTGATTTTCTTTATGTCGCCTGATAAAATCGCCAACCACTAGAAAAGCTTCTATTTTTGTCGAATTAGCGACGCGCCAAACGAAATAAAAGCTTGAGGAAAATATGATATGTGCTTTAAAATAATAAGATATTTGGCAATTATAATATCGTTTGGCGCGTGCTTCGCGTTTATTCCAGAGCTGAGCTTCGCCACGACATACGGAATCAAGGATTCAAAGGGAGGATTTACCCCAAAAGTCTCAGTGGAAATGGGGAAAAAAGAAGTTCTTATAATGAAGGTTGATCCTCACGAAAAGTTCAAATCATTTGCGCTCATACTCAATAGAAAAAGTCCGGCCCTCATAAGAAATATCAATCTGGTAAACATCGAATGGATAGCCTCGGATAATCGTCCGACAAAGCCTGTCCCGTTTGCTGGTCCAACATATGATCCCAATAAACTGAAATTTGAAGAAGCGGTAACCAGATCCATAGGACTCAAGCTGGTCGATAAAAGCGCTCGAAACCTTTTCTCTGGCAAAAACTTTTCCGACCTCTTTTCGATGTATGTTGATCAGCAGCTACTGGTTCCTCAGGAGGGTCCATCAGAGTCGGATAACGCTGTGAAAATGGGATCAGGACGGGACATCTCCATCAATATAGACAAGACCTCCATAACCTTCAACGATAATAACATCAAGAAAGGTGAGATAATTAACATCGACAACAGGTCCGGTCTAGATCAGACTCTAGGTGTAGAGATTCCTGAGAAAGATCTTCTTTATTCTCAAATTGTCAGAAAACCTGAACAGACCAAGGTCCCCAGGGAAATATGGGATAAATTCAAAGTCACCGCGGATTCCGGGGTCTTTGTTGTGCTGATACCTGATCCTGACCTCGCGCGACTTTCGAACCTAAACGGAAAACAGATACAGGTAAAAATTTATCAGGGTGACAAGGTTCGTGAAACTATAAAAATCCCAATAAAGACTTCGGTTGGTGAAACTGGAACAAGCCCAGTGTCATCCAAATCATCCGCGGTTCAGGAGCAGGATCTTAAGGCCGCGGCCAAAACTCCCGGATCAACCTCCTCAGCACTGGAGCCGCAAAAAATTGAAGCTGCGGGGACATCATCCCAGAAGACCACTCAATCAAGGGAACAGGAAAGCAAAACCGGATGGAGTATAGTTGGAATTTGGATATTTCAGATTTTCAATTTGGTTGCGTTAATAGGGGTGATTCTATATGGGGCGTTCTTTCTTATGCCGAAAGTTCAGGTAATTGAGGCGAGGTTGTCCAAAAATGAAATGTTCCTGCACGGGGCAAGAGAAGCCATAAGAGAGGAACTAGACAAGACAAAAGAGGAAATATTGCGAGAATGCGGCGTCCCAGGCGCTTCTAGCGAACTTGAAAAAGATAAAGACCTTCCATAATCTCCGTTAACCCATGCTTTTTTTGATGTTGCGTTATCACCGCTAATATTTTATGTTGTGCGATTATTTTTGGATTTGGGAGAAAATATAATGTTTGGCGCTATGCCGACGTCGTTTTTCCTTACTGCAGGAAGCGGTGAAGCCTCCAGGGAGTTGAACGCCTTTGACGCTGCGCTGTTGGACGCTGGAGTAGGAGATACCAATTTAATAAAAATGAGCAGTATCTTGCCCCCAGGAGTAAAAGAGATCCAAAGGATACCTTTGCAAAAGGGATCTTTTGTCCCCTTGGCCTACGGTGACAGATCCTCGGACTTTCAGGACATCGTAATTTCAGCCGCGGTAGCGGTAGGGATCCCCGAAGATCCGCTTGAGGCTGGACTGATAATGGAATTTTCCCATGATGGTGACTCGGAAAGTTGCGAAGCTATTGCGAGAAAAATGGTAAAAGAAGGTATGGAAGTCATTCGTAAGAGAAAAATTCGAGAAATAAAGAGCATTTCCACTTCGCTCAAAGTGACTAGAGTAGGCGCGGTATTTGCGGCGGTGGTGTTATGTCCCTGAACGAAAAAGAATGGTTTACTGAGGCTTATGAGAATAATACCGCTTTTTCTGTCCGTTTTTCGAAAAAGCTGTTTGAAACGAAAAGCGAATTTCAGAAAATAGAGGTTTATCAAACGCCGGTCATGGGGCGAGTCCTTTCTCTCGATGGTTGCTTCATGGTCACCGACAAGGACGCTTTTGTCTATCACGAAATGCTTACCCATCCGTCCATGTCAATGATCTCTCATCCGGAGACAGCATTGGTTATAGGCGGTGGAGACGGCGGCGCAATCACGGAGTTGGTAAAATATCCAACTCTGAAATCAATAACGTTGTGCGAGATAGACGCCGAAGTTGTTTCCACATGCAAGAAATTCTTCCCTGAGATTTCGAGCGGTCTGTCTGATTCCAGAGTCAAGGTAGTCTGTCTGGACGGAGCGGCGTATGTGAAGACGTTCCAGGAAGAATTTGATGTCATTCTTGTTGATTCGACCGACCCGGTAGGCCCTGGCAAGGCTTTGTATGAACTCGACTTTTATCGGTCCGTCAAGAAAGCTCTAAAAGAAGGTGGGGTAGCGGCGTTTCAAACAGAAAGCCCTCTGTTCATGTCGACAATCTTTGCTGACACTGTGAAGAACCTGGGATCAGTTTTTGGGATCGATTCCGCCATCCCGTACCTCTGCGTCATTCCAAGTTATCCGGGCGCTCTATGGTCGTTCACAATGTGCTCCGCCGAGCCTATGGATTTGTCCAGGCCATGCGCCGGACTATCTGACGAGGAATTGAAAGCTCTAAATTTTTACAGCAGGCGAATTCACGAGGCAGCCTTTGTTTTACCCAACTTTGTGCGAGAGCTGATAGGTCGCTGAAAAACGAGATGTTCATAACATGGCGGAGTTAACTTTTCTCAATTGCCATTCCCGGGAAGTAATTAGAGGCAGACCTGCGATACTTGGAGTGCCTCTGGACATCACTTCAACATATCGAAGTGGTTCTGATCAGGCTCCTGAAATGATCCGATTGTCTTCGGATTCCATTGAGTCTTACTGTCCATATCTGGATCGAGATCTGTCGGATTATCCTTTCTGTGATTTGGGTGACCTTGAGTTGAAAGGCTTGTCCATGTCGGAAAAGTTGACAGAGATCCGAACCAGAGTATCTGAAATCCTTCAACTTGGGGGTATTCCTCTCTGCATAGGAGGGGAACATACAGTTACGCTGCCCATAATTGAAGCGCTGAAAAAACGTCACGACGAATTTCTCGTTTTACATCTTGACGCTCACTCTGATCTCAGGGATTCTTATGAGGGCGCCCGGATTAACCACTCGACCGTCGTGAGACGTGTAGTGGAAATTGTCGGCCACGAAAACCTTATACAGCTAGGAATAAGGTCAGGGACTCGCGAAGAGTTCGCGTGGATCAGAAATCACGGGGCTCTGCGAAGCTTCCGTCCTGGTCACGAGAAGACGCTCCTTGCCGGAATCGGAGGGAGGCCTGTATATCTGACTCTTGACCTGGATATTCTGGATCCATCCTGCTTTCCAGGTGTTGGAAACCCCGAAGCTGGGGGATGGCATTACAGCCTCATGGAGCGTTTTCTGGCATTTCTTGTCAATATTGATCTAATCGGTGTGGACGTTGTTGAATTGATGCCCGAAATTGACAAATCGGAATTGAGTTCCATCACCGCGGCTAAAATAATCAGATCATTATTACTCGTTAGTTAGTTAATTTTCTGGAAAAATTGTGATAAGAGTCGGCCTGTAGGGTTCAGCGATAGATTTTTTCCTGATTATGCACGAGGAGCGCTGTCTTTCAGTTGATGACTGTTCCACCAGAGACATCATTTAAGCGGCTGACTTTGGGCGGGAGTATTCTGGCTCGGTTATTCGACATGGTAGCTATTTCCTCCACCATTCTTGTTTTCTGCCTTGTCTCCGCATCTTGCTGCTCGGCCCAGAATTCTACAGGACAAACAAGCGTCCAGAATGGATGTCCTGACCTGGTAGATCTTATAAAGAAGCTTGGGCCTTCTGTTGTATCTATCACGGTTGAACGAAGCGAAAACCCTAAACGCCTGTTTGATGGACTTGAGCCGATCAAGAATAGAAATTCTGATTTCAAGGGGGTCGATGGTACCAGCGATGCGGCTATCAGTGATAGCCTGGGTAGTGGTTTTTTTTGTGATAATAAAGGCCATATTGTGACCAACGCGCACGTAGTAGCTTCCGCGGAAAAGATATCAGTTACAATGTCCACTGGTAAAGTCCTCCCAGCGAGGGTTGTAGCGACACATCCCAGGGTGGATCTGGCTTTAATCAAAGTTGACGCCGGGGTTCAGGTTGAAAAGGCCAGGATCGGCGATTCTTCGCGAATTGAAGTTGGTGAATGGGTTCTAGCTGTTGGCAATCCCTTTGGTCTGGGCAGGACAGTGACGGTAGGCATTGTCAGCGGTAAGGGCAGATTTCTGGGGCTGGGACCCGATGACAACTTTATACAGACCGACGCCTCGATCAATCCGGGAAATTCAGGCGGTCCATTGTTCAATATGGTAGGGGAGGTCATAGGGGTAAATACAGCCATAATAGCATCGGGTAAAGGCATCGGGTTCTCCATACCATCAAATTACATAATCGAACTGCTTGAACAAAAAAAGAGCCATTCTAAGGACGCGAGGGGATGGCTAGGGTTGTATGTTGAAGACCTCGATGAAAGAAGAGCTGAAGCGTTAGGACTTACTTCTCCATACGGTGTTGTTGTAGATGATGCTCTAGGGGCTACTCCGGCGTTTCTGGCGGGTATTCGCAAAGGAGATTTTCTTTTGAGCGCTGATGGAAAGATTATCCATGATGCAAAACACCTATCGTTGATCATCTCCAACACCAAGCCAGGCGACACTGTCCGAATGGTTGTTGTGAGGGAAAACGTATCCCGGAAAATCGATGTTGTGATGGGTACGCCACCGGAATGACTATCTCTCGTTAGAATTCCCGGATTCTTTAAGAATTATGGAGACTAATTCAAGAGTGGCTCGTTCCAAATCATCATTTACAATCTTGTAAGGAAACAATCCTGCGGATTTTAGCTCTTCCTGAGCATTTTTTAACCTAGTTTTAATGGAGTCTTCCGAATCAGATCCGCGCCGCCTGAGACGCTTTTCAAGAACGTCCAGACCAGGTGGCATTATAAACACACCCACCGATTCCTTGATTCTTTCAAACACATCCGCAGCGCCTTGCACATCTATGTCCATAACGCACCTCCGACCTTTTGCGAGCGCGTCCAGTATAGGCTGGGACGGCGTTCCATACCTAGAGCCATGAACTTCCTTCCATTCTAGAAAACCACCGTTTCTTATCATTTCCTCAAAGTCACGTGGGTCTAGAAAAAAATAATCTACGGAATCAACTTCGCCAGGTCTTGGGGCTCGTGTAGTGCATGAAACTGAATAAAACAGATCAGGCACAATGGATCGGACCCGATTTATCAGGGTCGACTTTCCCGACCCTGATGGAGCTGAAAGAACGAAAAGCACTGGTTTGATCAAGACAACTTCCTCCTCCTCCAGTAAAAAACGTTGTCCCCTAAATGGAAAATGTTGGGTGAGTGTATAATTCATTTCATGGTCTTTTTCCTAGAGGTATTCCATGATCCTTCGCGAAAAAAAGTAAAAAACCTCGTTGTTCTTGATAAATCAAGATGATAGTATTCTTTTATCACAGAGAAACCATCACCAACGAGGTTAATTAATTATGTCACAAGGTCTTTTA